>NZ_JBXUOV010000034.1:0-42466 GCF_057196585.1 Micromonospora sp. ATLC20 | reverse complement strand
GGCCACCACGGCACCGGCGCCCCCGCCGGTCGTGCCGCCGGTCAAGACCCCGCCGCCACCGCCGGCGCAGCCGGCCGGCGGGCCCCTGGGGGTACGCGTGACCACCGGCGACGTGGTCCTCCCGCCGGCCTACTGGAACGCCGACGCCACGGTGGCCACGCTGCTGGTGACGGTGGCCAACACGGGCGGACGGGCGGAGCGGATCAGCCTCGCCTACACGCTGCCGCCAGGGCTGACCGACGCGGGCACCCCGGGTTGCGAGCCGGCCGGCGACGGCAACCACAGCTGCGTCGGGTGGGACGCCGAGCCGGGTGCCCGGTTCAGCGCGACCATCCGGGTCCGGGTCGACGGCGACGCCTGGCGGACCATGCCGCTGGCCGGATCGGTCCAGGTCACCGCCGTCGCGCCCGGGGTGACCGGCGCGGCGTACGACGACGAGGGCTTCGCGGTGCTGTTCCCGCCCGGGCCGCCGGTACCCGGCATCTCGCTGCGCGCCGAGGAGGTGCTGTTCGACATCAGCGGCGCGCCCAGCACGCTCACCGTCCGGCTGGGCAACACCGGCAAGGTCGACGCCGCGGGCCGGATCGAGGTGCTCCTGCCCGAAGGGGTGACCGTGGCCGGCACCGAGAGCGGCTGCGCCCCGGTGTCGGCCGACCGGACCCGCTGCGAGCTGGGCGCGCTGGCGGCCGGGCGGACCGCTACCGTACGCCTGACGTTGGCCGCCTCGGCGGAGGCGCAGCGGCGGGCGCCGCTGTCCGGGGCGGTGATCGGCCGGCTGGATCCGCGTAGCGGGCGGGACCGGCAGGTGCAGATGAGCTTCCGGATCAGCGCCGCGGCGGCGGACACCGTCCCGCCCGGCGGAGCGCCGGCTCCGACCGGTTCACAGGGCGTGCTCGTCGCGGCCGGCGAACGGGACCGCGACGACACCTCGGTCCGGGGGACCGCCATCGCGCTCATCGCCGTGTCCGGTCTCCTGGTCGTGCTCGCGCTGACGCTGGCGACCCGTTCGCTGCGCCGCCGCAGCGACATCACCGCGCCGGAGCGTCCGATCACCGACCGGTGATCATGGATATGTGGTGATCTGGGTTACGGGCCCAGGTACTAAACCCTGCAAAGCAGGGCATACAGCGGCCCGATCCAGTCCCATACGTCGGACCTCGACCAAGGTGGCCCTAACGTGGCGACGTAGGCTCTGACGTGAGAATCGGAGCGGGCCGGGCCGGCGAGGGCGACGGCGCTCAGTTAAGCGAGGTGCGGGTGTGACCAAGCAGATCCGTCAGCTGGACCGGGTGGTCATCCGGTTCGCCGGTGACTCCGGCGACGGCATGCAGCTCACCGGCGACCGGTTCACCTCGGAGACGGCGCAGCTGGGCAACGACATCTCCACGTTGCCCAACTTCCCCGCCGAGATCCGCGCTCCCGCCGGGACCCTGCCCGGCGTGTCGAGCTTCCAGGTGCACTTCGCCGACTACGACATCCTGACCCCGGGTGACGCGCCGAACGTGCTGGTGGCGATGAACCCGGCCGCGCTGAAGGCCAACCTGGCCGACCTGCCGCGCGGGGCGGACATCATCGTCAACACCGACGAGTTCACCCGGCGCAACCTGGCCAAGGTGGGCTACGCGGCCAGCCCGCTCGACGACGACTCGCTCGCCGGGTACGCGGTACACCCGGTGGCGCTCACCTCGATGACGATCGGCGCGCTGGCCGAACTCGACGTGTCCAAGAAGGACGCCGAGCGGGCCAAGAACATGTTCGCGCTCGGGCTGCTGAGCTGGATGTACTCCCGCCCGTACGAGTCCACGCTGCGCTTCCTGGAGCGCAAGTTCGCGGCCCGCCCCGAGCTGGTGGCGGCGAACGTGGCAGCGTTCCGGGCCGGCTGGAACTTCGGCGAGACCACCGAGGACTTCTCCGTCCGGTACGAGGTCAAGCCGGCCAAGATGCTGCCGGGCACCTACCGGAACATCACCGGCAACGCGGCGCTGTCCCTGGGCCTGGTGGCGGCAGGCGTGCGTTCCGGGCTGCCGGTGTTCCTCGGCGCGTACCCGATCACGCCGGCCTCGGACATCCTGCACGAGCTGAGCAAGCACAAGAAGTTCGGCGTGGTCACCATGCAGGCCGAGGACGAGATCGCCGCGGTCGGTGCGGCGCTGGGTGCGTCGTACGGCGGCGCGCTCGGCATCACCACCACCAGCGGCCCGGGTGTGGCGCTCAAGAGCGAGACGATCTCCCTGGCGGTGGCGCTGGAGCTGCCGCTGGTCATCGTCGACGTGCAGCGGGCCGGTCCGTCCACCGGCATGCCCACCAAGACCGAGCAGGCCGACCTGAACATGGCCCTGTACGGCCGGCACGGCGAGGCGCCGGTCGCGGTGATCGCGCCGAAGTCGCCGTCGGACTGCTTCCACGCGGCGCTGGAGGCGGCCCGGATCGCGCTGACCTACCGCACCCCGGTGATCCTGCTGTCGGACAACTACGTCGCCAACGGCTCCGAGCCGTGGCTGCTGCCCGACGTCGAGTCGCTGCCCGACCTGCGGGTCGAGTTCGCCACCGAGCCCAACGGCGAGGACGGCACCACGTTCCTTCCGTACCTGCGGGATCCGCAGACGCTGGCCCGCCCGTGGGCGGTGCCCGGCACGGCCGGCCTGGAGCACCGGATCGGCGGTCTGGAGAAGGCCGACAAGACCGGCGACATCTCGTACGACCCGGCCAACCACGACTTCATGGTGCGGACCCGGGCCGCCCGCATCGAGACGATCCCGGTGCCGGATGTCGAGGTGGAGGATCCGGACGGCGACGCCCGGGTGCTGGTGCTGGGCTGGGGCTCGACGTACGGGCCGATCGGTGCCGCCTGCCGTGGCCTGCGTCAGCGCGGGCTCTCGGTGGCCCAGGCCCACCTGCGGCATCTGGCCCCGATGCCGGCCAACCTCGGCGAGGTGCTGAGCCGCTACGACAAGGTGGTCGTGCCGGAGATGAACCTCGGCCAGCTCGCCCACGTGATCCGGGCGAAGTACCTGGTCGACGCGATCGGCTACAACCAGGTCCGCGGCCTGCCGTTCACCGCCGCCGAGCTGGAGACGATGCTGGAAGAGGTCCTGAAGAATGTCTGAGCCCGTCGCCCTCAAGCTCACCGCCAAGGACTTCAAGTCCGACCAGGAGGTGCGCTGGTGCCCCGGTTGCGGCGACTACGCCATCCTGGCGGCCGTGCAGGGCTTCATGCCGGAGCTGAACATCCCCCGGGAGAACATCGTCTTCGTCTCGGGCATCGGCTGCTCGTCGCGCTTCCCGTACTACATGAACACGTACGGCATGCACTCGATCCACGGCCGCGCCCCGGCGATCGCCACCGGCCTGTCGGTGTCCCGGCCGGACCTGTCGGTCTGGGTGGTCACCGGTGACGGTGACGCGCTCTCCATCGGCGGCAACCACCTGATCCACGCGCTGCGTCGCAACGTGAACCTCAAGATCCTGCTGTTCAACAACCGGATCTACGGTCTCACCAAGGGCCAGTACTCGCCCACGTCCGAGGTCGGCAAGATCACCAAGTCGACGCCGGTGGGCTCGGCGGACGCCCCGTTCAACCCGCTGTCGCTGGCGCTCGGCGCCGAGGCCACGTTCGTGGCCCGGACCATCGACTCGGACCGCAAGCACCTCCAGTCGGTGCTGCGGGCCGCCGCCCAGCACGAGGGTTCGGCGTTCGTGGAGATCTACCAGAACTGCAACATCTTCAACGACGGCGCGTTCGACCCGCTGAAGGAGCCGGCCACCCGGGACGACTTCCTGATCCGGCTGGAACACGGGCAGCCGATCACGTTCGGCAAGGACGGGCAGTTCTGCGTCGTCCACCCGCCGGGTGGCTTCGGGCTGGAGGTCCGGGAGACCGCGAACACGCCGGCCGACCAGATCGTCGTGCACGACGCGGGCGTGGCCGACCCGGCGTACGCGTTCGCACTGTCCCGGCTGCCCGGCCTGGACCTGAGCAACACCCCGATCGGGGTGTTCCGGTCGGTCGGCCGCCCCTCCTACGACAGCGTGGTGCAGGAGCAGGTCGCGGCTGCCAAGGCCGGCGTCGACAAGACCCCGGAGCAGCAGCTCGCCGCGCTGCTCGGCAGCGGCGACACCTGGACGATCCTCTGATCCACCGCTGACCCGTCACGGTCGAAGGGCGGGCCGTTCCCCCGTGGAACGGCCCGCCCTTCGCGTATGCGACAGCCCGGTCAGGCGGCCGCCGAGGCGGGCACCCACAGCTCGTCGACGGCCCGCTCGGCCGCGGCGAGGCTCTGCTCGAACAGCGGGATCAGCTCGGCCATCGCCGGGTTGACCGGGGCCAGGGTCAGCTCGGCGCAGATGAACCGCGGCTCCAGCCCGGTCAGGGAGAGCCCGTGCGGCAGCCACGGCTCGGCGTGGTCCCAGCCCTCCCGCGGGGTGCCCGGGCCGTACCCGCCACCGCGGCTGACCAGGACGACGAACTGGCGGTCGCCGAGCAGCCCGGCGTTCGTCACCGGGTCGTACGCGATGCCGGGGGCGATCAGGTGGTCGACCCAGGACTTCACGCTGCTGGGCGCGCCGTAGTTGTAGAGCGGGAGCCCGAGCAGGACGGTGTCGGCCTGCTTCACCTCGGCCACCACCTCCTCGGTCAGCCGCCAGGACGCCTGCTGCTCCGGGGAGTGCTGATCCGGCGGCACCATGCGCGCGAGGCCGCTCGCCGTGTCGAGGTGCGGCAGCGGGTTCTGACCCAGGTCGCGGTAGGTGACCGTGCCGTCCGGGTGGGCGGCACGCCACGCGGCGGCGGCGCGGGCGGTGAGCCGCCGGCTGATCGACCGCTCCCCGGTGATGCTGGAGTCGATGTGCAGTAGGTGTGCCATTGGTGATTCCTCCTCCGACGATCGTTCGTGCAGGACCAACTATTTATAGCAGGTCGATGTTCCCCGGGCCGCGTAAACTGGGTCACATGTCCGCCGCACCGGTCGAGGAGTCCGAGCGCCGCTCCGGGCCCCTGCTCGACCACCTGGCCCGGCGGATGCGGCTGCGCTCGGAGTCGGTACTCGCCCCGCTGGGCCTGCGCCCCCGCCACCTGGTGGCGCTCACCGTGCTGCGCGACGCCGGCGGAATCAGTCAGCAGGCGCTCGCCGGCACGCTCCAGATCGACAGCACGAACGTGGTCGGGCTGCTCAACGACCTGGAGGCGGACGGCCTGGCCGAGCGCCGCCGCTCCCCGGAGGACCGCCGCCGGCACGAGGTACGCCTCACCGAGGCGGGCACGAAGCGGCTGCGCGAGGCGGAGTGCGCGCTCGCCGGGGCGGAGGAGGAAGTCCTCGGCGCGCTGGCACCGGGCGAGCGGGACCTGCTCTACGACCTGCTGCGGCGGGCCACCCAGGGCCGGTCGTCGACCTGCGGCGAAGTGATCGCGGAGGGCGGCCCGGGCGCCTGCTGACCGCGGGCGCTCAGCGGGGCCGGGTCAGATCGCGGTGGTGGCCTGCGGCCGGTCGTCCCGGACGTGGACGAGCATGTCGCCGGTCTCGATCACCGAGGCGGCACGGTCGTTGAGTGTGACCACCTTGCCCCGGCGGACCAGCGCGATGACCAGCGCCTCCAGCTCGCGCGGCGAGCGGCCCACCTCGCTGCGCTCGGCCGACCGCATGGCCAGCGCCATGCCCTGACCCGGGGTGAGCAGGTCCTCCACCACGTCGATCAGGGGCGGGGCCGAGGTGGACAGGCCGAGCAGCCGCCCGGCCGTGGCCGACGAGACGATCACGTGGTGCGCCCCGCTCTGCTTGAGCAGCGGCGCGTTCTCCGCCTCCCGGACCGCCGCGATGATGCGTACCTGGCCGGCGGTGAGCTGCCGGACCGTGAGCGCCACCAGCACCGACGCGTCGTCGCTGTCCGTCGCGATGATGACCGACTTCGCGGTACGCACGTGCGCCTGCTCCAGCACCGACGAGCGGGTCGCCGAGCCCTCGATCGTCACCAGCCCGTTGGAGGTGGCCTGCCGCAGCGCCGGCCCGCTCCGCTCGACCACCACGATCTTGGACTTGTCCGTGCCGTTCTCCAGCAGGGCGGAGACCGCGCTGCGGCCCTTGGTGCCGTAGCCGCAGATGATGACGTGGTCCTTCACGGTTCTCCTCCACCGCGACAGGCGACGGCCGGTGCGGTACTGCTCGGTCAGGACTTCCAGGGTGGTGCCGACCAGGATGATCAGGAACAGCACCCGGGCGGGGGTGATGAACAGGACGTTCGCCAGCCGCGCCGACGAACTGACCGGCGTGATGTCGCCGTACCCGGTGGTGGAGAGCGAGACCACCACGTAGTAGAAGCAGTCGAGCAGGGTCAGGCCGCTCTCGTCCACGTCGCGGTAGCCGTCGCGGTCCAGCCAGACCACGAAGACCGTGGCGAAGACCAGGCCGAGGGCTGCGAGCAGGCGCAGACTCAGCGCGCTCAGCGGCCCCCGCCGTTGCGCGGGAAAATGGATCACCGTCGGTCCTGCTCCGCCACCTGCACGCCCACAAGATAACGGGTACGCCGGGATCCAGCCCGCCGGGTGACGATCGGTACCCGCCGGGGCCGCTGCCGGCGACGTGGACAGGGCATGATGGGGACGTCGGGACGGCGACCGCGAGGAGGCCGGCATGTCGTTGCTGCGACGCGTGATCGGCGGGGTGCTCCGGCGCATCCGCCTGCGCCAGGGCCGCACGCTGCGCGAGGTGGCCCAGGCCGCCGGCGTCTCCCTGCCCTATCTCTCGGAGGTCGAACGCGGCCGCAAGGAGGCCTCCTCCGAGGTGCTCGCCGCGATCTGCCGCGCGCTCGGCATCCACCTCGCCGACCTGCTCGAAGAGGCCCGCGACGAGCTGCGCCGGGAGCGTCCGACCCCGGTCGGCCCCGGGATCTCGGCGGCCCGCTTCGACCGGGTGCCGGTCGCCCGCACCGGGCCGCAGCTGCGGGTCGGCCCACCACGGCTGTCCGTCACGCGCCGTCCGGCCGTGTCGCCCCGGCAGCACGTGACCCGGCGGCCCGCCGTCTCGCTCCGGCCGCACGTCGCCCGCCGGCCGGTCACCGCCACGCCGCTGCTGGGCGGCGCGCTGCGGCCCTTCGGCCTGGTGCCGGCGCCGCTCGGTGCGCCCCTCGACGCCGCCACGCCGATCGGGTTCGCCGGCGGCATCCGGATCTGGCCGGCTCCCTCCGCCCCGGCCGTCCGCCCCCGTCCGCGTACCTCCGTCACGCTGGCGCGGCGGCGAGCCCGCGCGGGCCGGCGGCGGCCGGTCGCCGCGTAGCTTCTGCCGACGGCGAATCTGCCCCGGGCAGAAAGCCTGGGCCGCACGGGTGCGCCCGGCGGACGCTGGAGACCGCCGGGTTCCCGGGCGGTCCCCCGCCCACCGGCGGCACGGAGGTGGCGGCGATGAGTGGCATCTGGATGCTCGACGAGGGGCAGCCGGCGTTCGGCGACCGGGTCTTCGAACGGCTGCTGAAGGAGCGGATCATCTTCCTCGGCACCGAGGTCACCGACGCGTCGGCCAACCAGATCTGCGCGCAGATCCTGCTTCTCGCGGCCGAGGACGCGGAGCGCGACATCTTCCTCTACATCAACTCGCCGGGCGGCTCGGTCAGCGCCGGCATGGCCGTCTACGACACCATGCGGTACGTCAAGAACGACGTGGCGACGCTGGCGCTCGGGATGGCCGGGTCGATGGGACAGTTCCTGCTCTGCGCCGGGGCGGCGGGCAAGCGGTTCGCGCTGCCGCACTCGCGGATCATGATGCACCAGCCGTCCGGCGGGATGGGCGGCACCGCCGCGGACATCACCATCCAGGCCGAGAACATGCTGCACGTGAAGCGCACCATGCAGGAGCTGATCGCCCGGCACAGCGGGCGGACGCTGGAGGAGATCCAGCGCGACTGGGACCGCGACCGCTGGTTCACCGCCGAGCAGGCCCGCGAGTACGGCCTCGTCGACCAGGTGCTCACCCGCGTCGACCAGCTCGCGGCGTGAGCGGGCGCGGCCCGGCCGGTCCCGCACCGGCCGGGACCCGCCTCGCGGTCAGGGGTAGCTGATCACCGGGCTGGTGCCGTACGAGCCGACGACCGGCGTGCCGATCTCGTTGATCGTGCGCTCGATGCCGCCGCTGCCGTCCAGGAACACGGTGATCGCGTCGTGGAACCGCACCCCGGCCCGGCGCGGCGCCTCGATAGCCCGGTCGCAGCGGATGTCGACGCCCTGGTTGAAGTACGAGTAGACGCCGAGCCCCCACGCCTCGTGCGTGCGGACGTGGTCGGCCACCTTGTACGAGGCCCAGCCGTTGCCGGTCGGGCTGCGCCAGGCCGCCTGGCTCGGCGGGTCGTAGGGCAGCTCGCTCTGGTAGAACACGGTCCGGCCACGCTCGCCGTTCCAGATCGTCTGCCAACGCTGGTAGTGCTCGACGAACAGCCCGTACGCGGTCACGTCGTCGCCGTTGACGATCACGCCGGTGGCGGCGGTGTTCACGGTCCAGCCGATCGTGCCGGCCCGGCCGTGGTCGCCGCGCCAGGCCCAGATGTTGTCGATGAGCGTGTGCCGGCTGTGCACCACGAGGCTGGTCACCGCCCGCCCGGCGTACGGGCCGCCGATGCGGAAGAAGACGTCCTGCAGCGAGATCGGGTTCGTGGCGTGCGACCGGTGGCAGTGCCGCGTACCGACCTCCACCAGCACCGGCGACTCGACCGGCCCGGCGTCCACGAGCACCCCGGCGATGCGGACCCCGTCCACGTCCTCGATCCGCAGCGCCGCGTCCCCACGGTCCGGCACCAGGCTCGGCATGCCGATGCCGAGCACGACGGTGTCCGGGCGGCGTACCCGCAGGGCCCGGTCCAGGTGGTAGACGCCGGGGGTGAGCAGCAGGTGCCGGCCCCGGGCCAGTTCGGCGTTGATGCGCCTGGCCGAATCGGTGGGCCGGGCCAGGTAGAACGCGGACAGCGGCAGCGACGGCACCGGCGCGCCGCCGGTGGCCCAGGTGGTGCCGGCGGTGTTCCGGCGCAGGCGCGGTACGGCGACCCGCCAGGCGCCCTTGGCGTCGACGAACAGGTACGGCTTTTCCCGGGTGACCGGGCTGGTCGGCAGCGTGGTGTACGGCGGGTCGGGGAAGCCCTGCGCGGGCGCGCCGATCACGCCGGAGAAGACCTGGTTCCACACGCCGTTCGTCCACTCGCCGCCGAGTTCGCTGTCGCGGGTGAGCCACTGCTGCTGGGAACCGTTGATGGTGATGCCGTCCACCTTGGAGTCGGCGATGTAGCCGCCGCTGGAGTAGCCGCCGTTGCCGGGTTCCAGCCACAGCACGCCCTTCACGTGCACCCGGCGCATCGGTGACGCCTGCGAGACGGCCCATTGGTTCGACCAGTCCGTCGGGGTGACCGCGAGGTTCTCCGCCGAGCGCCAGAAGTTGGTGAGCGCGGAGATGCCGGCGGGCGAGTTGGGGTCGGGCTGCCCGACCACCCGGACCGCGCCGTGGATCTCCACGTCGTCCGGGTGGGCGCCGAGACCGGCGACTGTCGTGTAGTAGCCGAGCCGGGCGTCCACCTCGTAGCGGCCGGGCTTGAACAGCACGGCGTACCTGTCGAAGCCCATCTCGTTGCGTTCCTGGGCGGTGAACAGCCCGTCCAGCGTGGACTGGATCTCCTCGACCGGCGTGCTGGGGTCGTACACGAAGACGTTCGGGCCGAAGTCGGGCTCGCGGGCGGGTCGCGCGGCCGGCGATGCGGCCGGGGACGCGGCGGCGGCGCCGGCCGGGAGGCCGAGGGCGGTGAGTGAGGCCGCGGAGGCGGTGAGCGTGAGGAAACGGCGGCGGGAGGGGTCGGGTGATCGCATCTGCCTGCCTGTTCGGTGATGGGACGGGAGAGCGCTCTCTCGGCTGTTCCTACCTCATCACCGTCGATACCGCCAGAGCCCGCCGGTTCCGGAACCGGCGGGCTCTGCTGCGGGCTGCGCTCAGGCGCGCTCGGCGCGCTGCTTCACCAGGTCGTCGACCAGCTTCTCGACGTAGTCGGCGGTCTCCTCCCAGCGGGTGACAGCGACGCAGCGGATGCCCATCGCCTTGACCGGGTAGTCGTTGCCACCCACGTCCAGGCGGTCACCCACGAAGAGCACGTTGTCGATCTTCAGGTCCAGGTGCTCCAGCAGCTTCCGCATGCCGTACGCCTTGTCCACGCCCTTGCGGGTGACGTCGATCGACGTCGAGCCGCCGCCGCGCACCTCCAGATCGGGCAGCTTCGCCGCGACCGCGTCCCGCAGACGCCGCTTCTTGTCGCCGTCCGGGTCCCAGCCGTACTTCTCGGCCGCCGGGGCGGACTGCCCCAGCGCGGAGAACGTGATCTGACTGCCCCGATCCTCGATGATGTCGCCCCAGGTCTTCGCCTCCCACAGGCCCAGCGCCTGCGCCGACTCGGTGAGCGCGGCGACCACACGGGCCTTGTCGGCCTCGGTCAGATCCTCCGCGTAGACCTGCCGCCAGTCCCCGTCGGACCAGCGGTAGTAGCGGGTGCCGCAGGTCGGCATCAGGTGCAGCCGGTCGCGCTGCTCCTCGGTGAGGTCGAGGTGGGCGAGCACCTGCGACTGGAACTGCTCGAACCGGCCACCGGAGATGACCAGCACGTCCACCTCGGTGAGCAGGTGGCCGAGCAACTCCGCCATCCGACGATCGATCTGGGACTTGGAAATCGCCAGGGTGTCGTCGAGATCGAACGCCACCACTCGAAGATCGTTCACGAATACCTCATGTCGTCGCGGACAGGCCAGGACCTGCCAGGGTACCGACGGTGACACTCCCGGCGTCCGCGCGCCCCGATCGTCACTCCGCGCCACCTTCCGGTCGCAGGCTATCTCCTCCGCCGCTCACTCGTGGGAACGAGCTGCGGAAATGTCGGAGTACACCACCCCGTCGCCGCAGGCCGCCACCACTGACGCGGGCCACTCGGGGTCATAGTCCCGGCACCGGCTCACCCGCCGGAAGGCGGCCGCCTTCTCCTTCCCGGGCAGGAGCAGCAACGCACGGTGAGCCAAATCGGCCATCGTGGCGATTCCCATGGTGACGCCGTGCGTAGGCACCTCGTCGACCGAGCGGAAATCGGGATACGTACGAAGGTTGTCCCGCCTGGTCGACTCCGCCAATTGCACCACCCGCGTGACGCTCTCCCGGGGCGCCCCCGGGCCGTTGAAGCCCACGTGCCCGTCACCCGATCCGGACGCCAACAGCAACAGGTCGATGCCCCCGTGCGCTCGAATCCGCACGTCGAAGTCACCGGGCCGCTCCGGCCCGGGCACCCACACCTGATCGGCGGGAAGCCGATCCCCCGGCGGCAGCCCTCGGTTGAGCGGACCGACGATCTCCGCTGCGACGTACCGCTCACAACTGTGGTGGCGATCCGCCGGCACCGGCATGAACCCGCCGGCCCCGGAATCGACATACGCGTCCAGCGAGACCACGACGAGCCCGGCAACCGGAACGCCCTGTTCCGCCACGATCCCGGCGAGAGCCCGGAACGCCTGGGTCGCACTTCGACCCGAGGGACAGCCCAGGAGATAGGGACGATCCTCGGACGCAGCGCTCCTCAACCCACGGGCAATTTCCAGCGCCACCTGGGTCGCGAGATCCGCAGCCGAGGCGAATACGACGGACCGGACCCGCACCATTTTCCTCTCCTGCCGCTTTGGAATGGTTCGACGAGATGGAGATGTTGTGTCCCCCGCTACCGTCGTCGATACCCGCCCGGGCGAAATCCGCGCCAGAGGGAAGCCGACGATGTCATCTCCTGCCTCATCCGACGTGACCGCCAATCTGCAGCGATTCGATGGAATTCGGGTACACGATCTTCTGCACGAATACACCGAACGACGCGCCGCCGTGGTCCACCTTCGCGTGGTCGACGCACCGGCAACCTACGTCGGCACGGTCCATGTCGACATCGACGTACCGGTGCCGGCGCGGGGCCGCAGCGCCTGGACACCGCTGGTCAAGTTCGCGGTGCCGCTCCCGCTGGACTCCCTGCGGGCCACCGGCACAGCACCACCCCGGGTCGCCGCTCTGACCATCTCCGGCGGCAGCCGCACTATCGGCGCGCGTCAGGTCACTACCGACTCCTGCCTGATCGTCGAGGCACCCACCCGGGAGCTACGCGGACTGTCCGGTAGCCTGCGCGTCAGTTTCACGAGCGCCAGCCTGTTCTTCCTGATGGGTGGCGACGGCGTGCTCCAAACTTGGCGACTCGGCTTCTCCGTCGAGGCGCCGTCCGCCTCCCGCATGATCATTAACCTCGAACACTCGCCGGAACTATCGTTGCGCTGCCGGGTGGACACGTCCGAGTACCACTCGCTGGCGCAAGGAGTCGGGCCGGGCACCGTTCGCAAGATCGGCTTCTACCCGTACGGCCGAGGCGAGCTCTCCTACCTCTTCGGCCTGCACAGCGAATCACGTTTCCGCAATCTCGCGATGCTGCCCTTCGCCGGATGCGTCGGCCTGTTGGCCTCCGCCCTCACCATCGCACTCGTATACGGCGGCTACACGGACATGGCCGCGGTGACGCTTGCGCTCGCCCTCGCGCCGCCCGTGCTCCAGGCGGTACGACCGTCGACCGGCTTCTACCGATCGGCCGACATCCACAGCCGCAGCCCTGGAGCCTGGATCTTCACCATCTCCATCATCCTGTACGTGCCCGCCGCCCTGTTCGCGATCGTCACGATCACCGATCTCACCGAACTCCGCCGGGTGAGCCAGGTTCTCTGCTACGCGTTCGGTGTGCTGCTCGGCCTGCTGGGAACGGCGATCCTCCTCGCTGTAAGGGAGCAGATCCTGCCGCCGCACTACTGCGACGTCTGCACGGCACGGCTCATCTGGCGTCGCCGAAGCAGGCTGCATCGGGCAAGCAGGCGTACGGTGTGCGAGACATGCTTCGCGGACATCGAAGCCCGAGGGCAGGCGAGAGGCTGAGGACGTGGCGCACGAACCGCTGACATTCGACCTGGCCGCTGAGATCGCCGAAACGGTTCGACCCGCCCTCTCGGACGCAGCGGCGACGACCACTCTCGGTGAGGTCACCGAAGACAAGGGTGGCGGCCACACCGCCCACAAGGTGGACGACGTCGCCGAGCGGGTGCTGTTCGACGCGCTGGGGCGGCACGGGTTCCAGGGACAGGTGTTCTCGGAGGAGGCCGGCCTCGTGCGCCTCGGCGACGAGCCGCGAATGATCGTGTGCGACCCCTACTGCAACACCACGCTGACCTTTCACGGCGTACGGGAGTCGGCGGTGGCCGTGTACGAGTACACCCTCGAGGGAGAGTTTCTCAGCGGTGCCATCGCGGACATCCAGATCCCACGTGTCGTCTGGGCCACCTCGGACACCGGTGTGCACGTCACGTCGATGCACGGCAGCACCACGCCCGCGACCTGCTCGGCCACGGAGCGCGTCGAGGACGCGTTCCTGGTCGTGTCGCTGCTGAAGCGCAACCGCCGGCAGGATCCGCCGCTGAAGCTGCTCGGCGGCCCCAAACTGCTTGGGACGGTGGACGGCGCCATCGTCGCCGCCCGGATCGCGGTGGGTGAGGTCGACGGGTTCGTCGACCACCAGTTCGGTCAGCCGTCCTACGAGACCTTGGCGTACGAGTTGGTGGCGCGCGCCGGAGGCACGGTCACGGATCCCGCCGGCCGACCGATCGACTTTGGTGAGATCGTCAGGGGTCTCAGCCGGGGCGAGGTCAGACGACACCAGATCCTTGCCGTCGCGAACCCGAGCCTGCACCGCGACGTACAAGTCCACCTCGCGGGCTGACGACTGCTCGCCTGGAGCGCGGAGGGGATCGACAGACCCCTTCACGGCCCAGTCGTCGGCGGATACGTCCCTCCCAACCTGACCGACATACTCGCGTCGGGCACCTGCCACCTCCGGCTCATTGACGGGATCGCCACCCATCTATAGCCTCCGACCGGCAACCACCTTCATCAGGGGAGGCTGTCCGGTGAGTTTCTTTCCAATGCGCGGGGCGCTCGCCGCCCTCGCGGCGACCGTCCTGGTCGCCGGCACGGCAGCGACGCCCGCCACGGCGGCCGCCGAGGGCGACCTGTCCGCCCTGGCGAGCTCGTCCACCTTCCCGCTGGCCGACCCCGACACCCTCCTGGCGAAGGACGGCTCGTACGTCACCTACGGCACCACGGTCGGCGCCGGGACCGGCGCGCGCTGCGGCGCGACCGGCAGGCTGTACGTACCGGTCCTCGTCCACGGCTCCGGCAACAGCGTCGGCATGGCCGACTGCGCGTCGCACGACGCCCTGCCGTCCGGCCCGGGCGCCTGGGCCGAGCCCGGCGGCGCGGTCTGGGCACCGGGCGTCGCCCGCTTCGGCAGCCGGTTCTTCATGTTCTACACCGCCTCCCGCAAGGGCACCGGCCAGAAGTGCATCGGACGAGCGATCTCCGACAGCGCCCGCGGCCCCTTCCAGAACCAGGGCGAGTGGGCCTGCCCGGACGCCGGCCGGTGGGCACTCGACGCCAACCCCTTCGTGGCCGGCGGGAACCTGTACGTCACCTACCGGGACGACGCCATCGCCTCCGGCGCCGAGACCGGCATCTCCACCGTCCGCACCGACGGCGAGGGCCGCGCGATCTGGGACACCCGCCGGGACATGCTCAAGAGCACCGACATCACCTGGGACACCGCCAAGACCAGCGGCGGTACGCACGTGGTGGAGAACCCGTCGATGTGGAAGGCCGCCGACGGCGACTGGTACCTCATGTACTCAGGCAACAACTGGGACAGCGCCCGCTACGCAACCGGCATCGCTCGCTGCGGCGCCAGTCCCCTGCCCGGCTCCCGATGCACTCCCATCCGCGAGGGCGTGTCGCGGCCCTTCTTCGGCTACACCGGCAGCGCCGGACTCAACCCGATCAGCGGCCTGCCCGGCAACCACCAGGGCCCTGGCGGGATGGACGTCTTCGCCGCCGCCGACGGCAGCGAGCGCGTGGTGTGGCACTGGTGGAACGGCTCCACCCGCTTCCCGATGACCGGCGTCCTGACCCGCCCTTCGACCGGCTTCGTCGTGTCGTAGTCGGCGCGCCTGGTGACACGACTGCTCACCATGCGCTTTGGTGTGGTCACGCTGGGTTGAACTGCTTCACGGAAAATTGCATTTGGCAAGAGATGGCACCGAAATTTTCTCGATGCGATGCATCTGCTTGTCAGGTACCCGACAGTGAATTGACCACTCTTGTGCTAGCTGTCCGCCGGGAGGATGCTCGAACCGTCGAACGGCACTGCGTCGCCTCACACAGAGGGCGGCGCCCGGCTGCCACCGGACGCCGCATTCGACTCCACCGCTGCAACGGAAGGAGTCACGTTGACTGTAATCCCTCACGGGTCAGACTTCGAGACACCAGAGGACGAGGACGAAACCGTTGCCGAGCCGACCGACCGGCACCGGCTCATCCTGGCGTACATCAAGACGCTCAGTCCGATCATCGCCGCCGTCGTCGCCTGCATCGGGACGCTGGTGGCAGCGCTGGTCCGCTGACCCGCCGGCCCCGCGCTCCGGCTCCGGCCGGACGCGGGGCCGCCCCGCGCTGAAAGGTCTGGCACACTGCGGCGATGCCGACGTTTGATCGACTCTTCGCCGAACATGTCGGCACCGGCCTGGCCCGCCAGATGGCGCTGGCCGACCTGCTCGGCGAACGTGACTGGCAACTCGACGTGCCCGGCGGCATCGCTACGTTCGGGACCGACCTGCGGTACCGCGTCCAGGTCCTCGGCACCGAGAGCCACGACGACGGCACCTGGCTGTGGGCCTGGGCCAACGAGGCCAGCAACCTCCCGCCGTCGGTGCTGCATCTGGCCGGCTGGCTTCGCGAGTACGGACACCGCCAAGGGGTCGCCGAACTCACCGAGCCCACGTTCCCGCTCCAGCGCGCCGACGGTCACCGCCTCGCCCTGCTGGCGTCCGGCCTCACCGGCCGCTGCTACTACCGCGGGCCGTACGACGGCGGCGCCGTCTTCTTCCACCTCGACGACGCCCCGCCGCAGATCACCGCGCCGGTCCGGCCGGAGCGGGTGCTGACCGTCCTGACCCAGGTCCTACAGTCCTTCCCGGTGGAGCACCGCGTCGCCGTCGAGTCGTTCCTGCACCAGCAGGGGTGGCGGCTGGATCGGGCGCCGATGTCGGTGACGGCGCAGGATCGGGACGGGTCGGTCCTGCGTGTCGACTTCGACGCGATGGGCCGGGTCAGCAACCTGTCCGGAACGGTCAGCCCGTAGGCGGAATGTGGTGCCCCCGGCAGGATTCGAACCTGCGACACACGGTTTAGGAAACCGATGCTCTATCCCCTGAGCTACGAGGGCGCGAGCGCCTAGTCTAGCGACGTGGGGGTTCACCTGGGGTGGCAGGGAGTGGCCCCCGTTCACCCACGTCACCCGGACCGCCGTTCTCCCAGCCCAGGACCACACCCGGCGCACACGAACCCCGGTTCGCGACCGGCGGTCGGCCATGGTGACCCACGTTGGCACCGGTTCACCCCGGTCGGCATCCGCTGGAGGAGTCTCCAGGTGACCCCGGTTGATCTTGGCGGGCAGAATGAAGTGTCCGGCGCGATGGGGTCGCGTCGGGGAGCGGACCGCCGCCGGCGTCGACTGTCTGGGGCGTCACGCTGGCACGCCGCACCGGCCATCCACGATCCTCGCCACACCTTGGCGACGGTCAGCGGGGAACCATGCGTCAGCTGTCGAGGCCTGCGAGGTTGAGGCGTTCGAGCAAACTGGGCTTGCGGGCGTGCGCCACCCGTAGCTCGGCCAGCTGGTGCTGGAACGACGAACTGTCCCCGTCGCGTTCGCTGAGTTCGCGCAGGTCGACGAGGAGTTGCACGGCGGTGTCGTACTCGCGGGGTTTCTTCGTGGCGATGAGCTCGTCGACTCGCTGCCAGGCGGCGGGTTGGTCGACTGCGAGGGTGTCGAGGTGCCGTTGCCGGGCTGCTGCGGCGGACCGTTCGCGGCGAATCCGGTCGCGTTCGCGTTGCTCGGCGTCCCGTCGTTCCCGTTCGGCGCGCAACTCCGCGGCGGTGGCGAGCAGTTCCCCGGCGGTACGGGCGGCTGCCGGGGTGGGCGTATCAGTGCGGTGTGCGTCGCGGTAGCGGCGCAGCAGCCGGTTGCGCAGTTGGCTGTCGCCGCCGGTGATCAGGTCGGTCAAGATGGCGTCCTTGTCCCGCGCGGACAGCCCGACGACCCAGGTGCGTAGTTGCGCAGCGGTCGGTTCGCCGGAGGTGGCCGGCGCCGATCCGGCCGCCGCGGCCGCGATCAGGTCGGGGTCGATGCGTAGGAACTCGGCGACGGCGGTGAGGGACGCGTCGAGGGTCCCCAGCCGGGCGGGGACGGGCGGTTCAGGCTCGTCGTCGGCGATCTCGGCGGACTGTACGCAGCGCAGCCAGGCCAGGTAGAGCAGGCGCAGGTCGCCGGCGGCGAGGCGGGCCCGGACCGGGATGATGGAGGCGAGGAGGCCGTGACCGTCGAGGTCCCACTCATCGGTGCCGTCCTCGTCCTCGTCGTGGAGGTCGATGATGACGTGCTTGCCGGCGGTCCACGCGGATGCACTGTCACCTTGGCAGTACTGGGAGACGGTGGCGGGGTCGAGCACGTGTTTCGGTAGTCGCAGCATGAGCTGGCGGGTGCCCCAGTTCGCCAGGTACAGGTGCGCGTCGAAGTACCGTTCCATCAGCGTGCGCGGGTTGCCCTTGAAGTTGCCCCACTCGTAGGTGTTGACGAAGCTGGTGGCAGTGATGTCGGCCCGGGTGGACAGCGACCGCAGCTCGGCCCGCTCGCGGACGGTGAGGGGACGGTCGACGGCGGTGAATTCGTAGTACTGGTACTCGCTCATCGTGGCCTACCTCCCGGCCCAGTGCCGGTAGGCGTCGATCCACGCGGCACCGTCCGGCATAGGGGTGGGTAGCGGAAGGTCGAGAAGACCGACCCGTTGCCGGTGGCGGCCTCGGGCGCAGACCGCGACGATGCTGTCCGCGGCCAGCTCGATCTTGCCTATGGTGACCTCGACGCCGAGGACGGTGGTGGTGAACGGCACCGCCAGATGCTCCTCGATCATGGCGAACAGGCCGGCACGCTGGTCCTCGTGACCGTCCGTGTCGACGGTGGCTTCCTCGATCATCGCCTCCAACGCGGCGGTCCCCTTCGATGCCATCGGCGGAGGATAGCGGACCGGTGTCGGGGTGTTCGGAGCCCGATGCGCGAGGATGGTCGGCATGGGTTCGGTGGCCGATTTCGTCGATCTTCGGCGGGAGGTGGAGCGGTTACGGGCGGAGAACGCCCGGCTGGGGCGTCTGCTGGAGCTGCGCGGCCAGGACACGACTGCGGCGCCGGAGCAGTTGTCCGCTCCGGTTGAGCCGCCAGGGCTGGTCACCATGGCTTCGCCGACCCGGGACAAGCTGACGTTGTTCACCGACCGGTTCCGGGCCCGGGCCGACGTGTACGCCGTGCGGTGGGACAACGCCCGTACCGGCGCAGCCGGATGGATGCCCGCGGTCGCGGGCGGCTGGCGCAAGGGTATGGACCGGCGGGGTGCCACCTACCTGCCCCGCACGACGGAGGTCGTCGCGGCACATCTGGTCGGCGACGTGTTCATGGGCCTGTACCCGCTGATGCCCGGCAACACCTGCCACTTCGTCGTGGCCGACTTCGACGGCCCGACGGCGATGCTCGACGCCCTCGCATACGTGAAGGCGGCACGGGCCAGCGCGGTGCCCGCCGCGTTGGAGATCTCCCAGTCGGGCCGCGGAGCCCACGTGTGGGTCTTCTTCACCGGCGCTGTTCCCGCGGCCACCGCGCGGGCCGTGGGTACGGTCCTGCTGCGCGAGGCGATGGTGCTGCGCGGGTCGATGGATCTGCGGTCGTACGACCGTCTCTTCCCCAACCAGGACGTCCTTCCTGAGGGTGGCTTCGGCAACCTCATCGCCGCGCCGCTACAGGGCCGCCGCCGCAAGGACGGACTGACCACCTTCCTCGACCTCGGCACCCTCGAGCCGTACGCCGACCAGTGGGCATTCCTGTCGACACTGGACCGGCTCAGCCCCGGCGACGCCGAACAGATCGCCCGGCAGGCCAAACAATCCGTCACCGGTGCCGACATCGCAACGATCAGCCGGTCCGCCGCGACGCAGGTCCACCCTCCACTGCCTCCGGTGGTCCACGCGGAGGCCGGTGCCGGGCTGAGCATCGACGCCGGACAGCTCACCCCCGCCGCACTCGCCACGTTCAAACACGCCGCCGCCATGGCCAACCCGAAGTTCTACGAGCTGCAACGACTCCGCAAGTCCACCTGGGATACGCCACGCTTCATCCAGGGCTATGACCTCACCCTCGATGGTCGCCTGATCCTTCCGCGGGGCCTACGGCACACCATCACCACGATCGTCGAGCGCACCGGGTCACGGCTGGCCGTCGCCGACGTACGAAACTCCGGGACCGAGATCGACACCGCGTTCACCGCCGAACTCACTGGCCAGCAGGCCGTCGCGGTCGGCGCACTCCTCGCCCACGACGACGGAATCCTGGTCGCCCCACCGGGCTCCGGCAAGACCGTCATGGCCTGCGCCGTGATCGCCGAACGCAACACCTCCACCCTCGTCCTCGTCGACCGCAAAGCTCTCGCCGACCAGTGGCGCACCCGCATCCAACAGTTCCTCGACATCAAGCCTGGCCAACTCGGTGGCGGCCGACGCAAGCTCACCGGCACGGTGGACATCGCACTGCTGCCCTCCCTCGCCCGGCGCGACGACGTCGCCACCCTGACCCAGGGGTACGGGCACGTCATCGTCGACGAATGCCACCACCTCGGCGCCGCCGCGTACGAGCACTCGGTCAAACGGATCGCCGCGCAGTTCTGGCTCGGCCTCACCGCCACCCCTACCCGACGCGACGGCCTCGGCCAACTCGTCACCTGGCAACTCGGCCCCGTCCGCCACACCCTGACCGACGAGGAACAGGGCACCCTCGCGGCTGCGATGCACACCGATGCCGGCCCCCGTCGAGCGCTGTTCATCCACGAGACCACTTTCCAACCCGGCGACGTCGACCTTGACGCGCCCGGCGCGCTCGCCGAGGTGCACCGAAGGCTGGCCCTCGACGAACCCCGCAACACCCAGATCGCCGACGACGTCGCCGCGGCCCTGACCCGCGGTCGCAACTGTCTCGTGCTGACCCGACGGGTCGCCCAGGTCGAGGCACTCACCGCTCTGCTCGCCGCACGCGGACATCAGGCGCTTGTGCTCCAAGGCGCGGTGAGCACCCGCGACCGGCGGGCCATCGTTGACCGGCTCGACGGCGCGAAGGCCGGCGACGGCCTGCTCGTCATCGGCACCACACCGTTCATCGGTGAAGGCTTCGACGCCCCCGCCCTCGACACCCTCTTCCTCGCCGGCCCGATCTCCTACGACGGCCTACTCGTCCAATGCGCCGGCCGCGTCATCCGCGCCGCGCCCGGCAAGGACCTTGCCGAGGTCCACGACTACCACGACCCGGCCACACCCATCCTCGCCGCCTCACTCCCACGCCGCATGCCCGGATACCGGGCCCTCGGCTTCACCAGAACATGAGCGCATCCCATAGCGATCACCATCACTGGCCCGCCGGTTAAAGAGATTGACAGAAGCCAAGCGCGCTGGGCCTAACATGGCAGGCTAACGGCCATGGGCCGGTTCTCGGAGGATGAGCTGCAGGCGGTTGTCTCCCGGTACGAGGCGACGCGGGCGGCCGGGTTGACCGAGCGGGACGAACAGCTGCGGGCGGACTACCAGCCCTACGGAAACCGGAAGCCCTACGTGGTGGCCGAAACCCTTGCCGCGCTGCACGGCCCCACCGACGGCGCGGTGACGCTTCCGCGTCACCTCGACTGGTCCGGGCACGCCGAGTACGACCTGAACCGGCCCACGCGCCTGGCCAGCATGTACAAGGTGGTGCTCACCGAAGCCAGTACGGTCGAGGATTTGCACACCTGGCTCAATGCCGACCTGCTGCGGCGGCTCTGGCCCACCCTGTGGCTGCCACCCCAGCTCCGCCAGCACTGGGAAGACGCCTTCCCCGAACTAGCCCCGACTCGCAGCAACGCGACGTAGCGGTGGACCCCTTCCACGAACCGCCCCGTTCGCCTGGCCCGCAAATCGAACATCGAATGACCGCGTATCGAACGCTTCGGTGCCGCAAATCGAAAGCAACCTCCCTCGCAGATCGAAAATGCGGCGGTTATGATGACGCCGTGCCCACACCGCATCTAGTCCCCCGCCACGCTGCCGCGCAGGTCAACGCTGCTCTGGCGGACACCCGCGTCGTCTTGATCAGCGGGGCACGCCAAGCGGGCAAGAGCACCCTGGTCCGCCTCGTTGCCGGCGATCGTCTGGCCGAGCGCCGCGATCTTGATCGGGCTCAGGACCGGGCGGCGGCGATCGCCGATCCGGTCGGGTTCGTGGACTCCTCCGAACTCCTGGTCATCGACGAGATCCAGCGCGCTCCGGAGCTCCTGTTGGCCATCAAGGCTGCCGTCGACGAGGATCCCCGTCCTGGCCGGTACCTGCTCACCGGATCGTCTCGGCTGTTCGGCATGGTGGCTGCGCCGGACGCGCTGCCTGGTCGGATGGAAACCGTCGAGCTCTGGCCATTTTCCCAAGGCGAACTCGACGGAGCCCTGGACGGATTTATCGACGCCGTCTTCGCGCTCGGCCCGAACCTGCGACACGAGTCGGACGTGACCCGCGCCGACTACGCGGCTAGGATCGTGCGAGGCGGCCTACCCGAGGCCACCGCCCGCACCGACCCGCGCCGCCGCCAACGGTTCCTCGACGCCTATGTCCAGGCGCTCATCGACCGCGACGTCCGGCAGCTGTCCGACATCCAGCACAAGGGCGAGCTACGCAGGCTGGTACGCCTCCTCGCGGCCAGGTCCGCGACCATCATCGCCGCGAACTCCCTCGAATCCGCCCTCGGACTGAGCCGGCCGACGATCGTCCGCTACCTCCAAGCCCTGGAAGAGATCTTCCTGATCAAACGGATTCCCGGCTGGTCCCGCAACCTCGGCACCCGTGCCACCGCCGCGCCAAAGCTGATCTTCGTCGACTCGGGCATCGCCGCCAACGAAATCGCGACCGACGCCCGGGCACTGCTCCGGCCGGGCGCACCGTTCGGGCCGCTGCTCGAGTCATTTGTGCTGTCCGAGCTGTCCCGGCAGCTCACCTGGTCCGAGCAGTTCGTCGACCTGTCTCACTACCGCGACCAGAGCAGGTACGAAGTCGACGCGGTGCTCGAGAACCGAGCTGGTCAGGTGGTCGGGATCGAGGTCAAAGCAGCCAGCACCGTCGGACCCGACGACTTCCGCGGCCTACGCCGACTCGCCGACCGCCTCGGCGACGACTTCATCGTCGGCATCGTCCTCTATACCGGAACCGCCACGCTGCCGTTCGGCGACAGACTCCGCGCCATGCCGGTCAGCGCCCTATGGCAGGTTTCCGCCTCGACAGCAGATTGACCTCGCTCGCAGGCCGCTCCCCAGCCGTCAGGGGAGTGGGCATGCCCTCAACCGGGCGAGGGCGGTGGTGTGGTGGCGACGAGCAGGGTGAGTTCCCGGACCAGGTCGTCCAGGACTGACCGGTCTGCGCGCGGACCAGTCCGAGGGCGAGGTCAGCGAGGAGGTAGAAGCCGAGCGTGCGGGCCTGGTCGGTGTCGAACGAGGCCAGCAGCGCCTCCGCGCCGGCGAGATCACCGCGGTGGCGGGCGGCGATGACCCCGGCGGCGCGCTGCACGAGGTCGGCGGCGACGGACCGGTCACGCCGGTCAGAGCTTCGGCGCGGCGGCGCGGGCGGCCTCGAACCGGGCGGTCACGTCGGCCCAGTCGACGAGATTCCACAGCCGGTCGACGTAGTCCGGGCGCACGTTGCGGTACTGCAAGTAGTAGGCGTGCTCCCACGCGTCGAACACCAACAGCGGCGTGGAGCCCTGCCCGACGTTGCCGTGGTGGTCGTAGACCTGCTCCACGATCAGCCGCTGCCCCAGCGGCTCCCAGGCGAGGACACCCCAGCCGGAGCCCTGCACGCCCTTCGTCGCCGCCGACAGTTGGCCAGCGAAGCCGTCGAAGGAGCCGAAGTGCTCGTCGATCGCGGCAGCCAGCTCACCGTCGGGGCGGTCGCCGCCGTGCGGGGACAGGTTGTTCCAGAAGATCGAGTGCAGCACGTGCCCGGAGAGGTTGAACGCGAACGTCTTCTCCAACCCGACCAGCGCCGCGAAGTCACCCTTGTCCCGGGCCTCGGCCAGCTGCTCTAGGGCTTCGTTGCTGCCCTTGACGTACGCGGCGTGGTGCTTGCTGTGGTGCAGCTCCAGGATCTCGCCGGACATCGCCGGCTCCAGCGCACCGTAGTCGTACGGCATGTCGGGCAGAGAGTAGACGGCCACCAGCAGCTCCTCGCACCATCGTCGTCGCAGAGTTGGGCGGGCGCCCCGGCGGTGGTGCAGATCATCGCGTTGCCGGAGCGCCCACCCACTGCTGCCAGGATTACGTAGTTGCCAAGCTCTGGCAATAAAGACGAGCCAAGCCGCGATGAGGCCGGACGTACAGTCGGGGCGCAGCACGTCGCGCGAGACCGACACCGCGGCCCACGGGAAAGTGGCACTGAGCAGCGCTTATGCACTTCTGCTGGGCTTCAGCAGGCGATCACAACGGCGCGCGGGTGCGACCGGCGCAGAAAGCCTGGAAAGAGAGAAGCCGCAGGTCATCGGCCTGCGGCTACACACGGAGCGTCGGGTTAGGAAACCGATGCTCTATCCCCTGAGCTACGAGGGCGCGAGCGCCCAGTCTAGCGACCTGAGGGTTCACCTGAGGTGGCAGGAAGCGGCCGACGTTCACCCACCCCGTTCTACCAGCCCAGGACCACAGCCCAAGCACACGAACCCTGACTTGCGGCCCGCGATGCGGCCGCACCTCGTCCGCCTCACGATCAGCGGGCAGGCTCTGGCGCTCGCCCGCCTCGGCGATCGCTCGGGCGTACACCAGGACGTGGACCGCGTGTTCGCCCTACTGCCGGAACACCCACCGGACGGAAGGTCAGCACTAGCCTCACCCTCGGCCCGTACTGCCCGACACGGGCCGCCGCCAACGCGGCGACGGCCTACCCGGGTTTCGGCGACACCACCGACGTCATCGACCACCTCACCGCCGCTGTCGCGGTGTTCGACGCGGCCGGACTACGGGGACCGCAAGCGCTCAGCCGCCTCAAGCTGGCCACGGCTAACGCGCGGCGGGACAAGGGGCGATGCTTGGCAGACGAGCGCCCGAGGTCCGAATCGATCCAGTGGGGAGAGCACGGGGACACTGCTGGGCCGGCTCCACACCGAGACGGCCGGCCTTCAGCCGATCAGATGATTTTCGCGATGGCGTGGTGAGCGCATGAAACGCCGAACGGCGACCCGCTGAACCAGTCGGGCCGCCGTTCAGAGAATCTGGATCAGAGCGGGCGGATGTTCTCCGCCTGCGGGCCCTTCTGGCCCTGAGTGATGTCGAACTCCACCTTCTGATTCTCGTCGAGGCTGCGGAAGCCGCTCGCCGAGATCGCGGAGAAGTGGGCGAAGACGTCAGCGCCGCCGCCGTCCGGGCTGATGAAGCCGAAGCCCTTGTCGGCGTTGAACCACTTCACGGTACCTGTAGTCATGTCTGCTCCTTCGCAGGCTGTCAGAGGCCGCACTGTGCGGACCCTTACGCCGCCGCGTTGATCACCCGCGTCGAAACGACACGAAAAACGAAAAGCGCCTGGATGGGTTTCAGATGCCCCATCAGGCGCCGGAAAACGTCTACTGGAAATCAAAACTGCAACTGGGACACCGTAGCACATGATCCGTTGTTCAACCGATGGCGGTGAGTGGACCTGGTCAACTGAGCTTGCTTCCCTGCGGAGGCGCGCCGGATCCACGCCGCGCTGGGCGACCCGGCGATCGTGGACGCGCTCACCCTGGGTGGCACCGCACCCCTCGCCGAGATGCGCGACTTCCTCACCGTCCTCGACGGGCCGTCGGACCGAGGCGGGAACCTGGACGTGCGCCTGGTGGGCCGGCCGGCTTACCAGCCCGCCGACGGCCTCGCACGAAGGGTGGGCTGGTCAGTCCGGTCATCGCGGCCCCCGCTACTGCTTCTCGTTCTGCCGGAGAGCTTCCTCGAGTTGGTCTTCGAGAATGATGATCCGGCAGGCGGCCTCCAGGGCGGTGCCGCCGTCGACCATTTCGCGTGCCCGGGCGGCCAGGCGCAGCTGGTAGCGGGAGTAGCGGCGGTGCCCGCCGCTGGAGCGGTGCGGGTTGATCAGTTTCGCCTCGTCCAGGCGACGCAGGAAGTCCTGCGTGGTGCCGAGCATCTCCGCGGCCTGCCCGATGGTGTAGGCCGGGTAGTTCTCATCGCCGAACATGTCTTCGGGGTTTCGCCCCATGTCACCTCCACGTCGAGGGCCCCGGCGCTTGCGCGCCGGGGCCCAGGGTCACGAGTCAGAACACCATCTACCGACAGGAACGTCGGCTTGTCGTATCCGCACCAGCCGTCATTGACGGCTTCGGGTGCGAGGACCGCATATGCGTGACCGGAGACCACCTCTCGTTCGATGGAAACTGCGGTGTCCGCCCGGCCTGACATGACGACCGACGGCGGGCGATCCAACGGTGGTGTACGACCCTCCCTTTCCTCTGCTACTTCTTTCCCTTGCTGTCGTACGTTCTGCCGGCGCCGGAGCCCACGCGACTTCACAGCCCCGACACGTGCGGCGAACATCAGCTGGAGCCCTGAAAGAACTTTGGCCCCACCTGCACCCCGGCGTATGCCACGCCGGAACTGACGTGCTCTTACCGCCTCTCGGGAGGAACGGTGAAGCGTGTTCCTCTCCCAGCCGCCCGTCGTGTCCTCACGGCCGGACGGTCCGTCTGCGTCTTGACGGATCTTTCCTCTCGACTCGAAGAACAGTATGCCACACGGCAGAAGATGTCTAGCTCTCCCAGCCTAGATTTCCTGGCCGACGGTCATCAGGATGGCCGCGCTGTGATGTCGATACGTCTGGAGGAGGCGGCAATACGGTTCACCCCACGGCACCGGCGACCCAGTGACCGCCAGGTCGGCAGTGCGCTCGCCAGCACCGCCAGGAGCAGGCAGAGCCCCACCACCCCGCCGACGACGGACCACGGCACCACCAGGTCGACCGGTACGCCGGTCTGCTCGGCCAGGCCGGCACGGATACTCAGCAGACCGACGAACGCGACGGCCCCGCCGAGCAGCGCGCCGATCAGCACCACCAGGGCGGACTCGGCCGTGACCAGCCAGATGACCTGCCGTCGGGTGGCACCGGCCAACCGGATCAGCCGCAGGTCGGCCACCCGGCCGGAAGCGGCCATCAGCAACGTGTTCGCCACCGCGACAGCCCCGTAGCCCGCCGAGACACCGATCAGTAGCAGCGTGAACAGCCAGACGAGGCGGTCCTCGGCGCGGTCCGCCTCGGCCGCCCACCCGGCCACGTCGATGATCCGTGCTCCGGTTGGAGGATCGATCCGATCCTGGACGTACACCGTGGAGGTGAGCGCCGAGGGGTCGTGTGCCCGCACCACTGATCGTGGCAGGAGCAGGTCGCCGGGGATCGAGTCGTCGGTGACGACGGCGACGACGTGCAGCGACACCGACTCCCCATCGGCGAAGACCAGCTCGTACGGCTCGACCGGCCGCCGGTTCGCCGAGGCGGGGAGGACCACCGTGTCGTCGCCGCTCAGGTCGTCCAGTGAGCCGGCGACGACGGTGAGCGCCCGGTTCGCGGCGGCGAAGCCCGCCGGGTCCACGCCGAGCGCGGTCAGTGGCCGGTTCGCCGGCGGCGAGTTCGGGTCGCTCTCGTAGACCGTCGTCGGGAGGAGGGCGGTGCCCCCGGTCGCCGCTACGGCCTGGTCCGACAGGCCTGGTGCGCGGTCGGGCACGACGATCCAGCCGGCGTTGACGTCGTCGGCCCGGCCCGCCGCGTAGGCAGCCGTGGTCGTCCGCACCATTCCGGCGACCAGTACCGCGAACGCGACGGTGAGCAGCACCGGGGCGGCGATCGAAGCGGTCCGCCGGGTCGCGGTCGACGCCCCGGCCCGGACCAGCAGCCCGATCGCGCCACCCGGTCGGCGCACCGGCCACCGCAACATCCGCACCAGCGGGCCGACGACCGCCGGAGCCAGGACTGTGGCACCGGCCACCAGCGCCATCACCGCGTACAGGGCGTACTGCGCCGCGACGCGGGCCTCGTCGGCGGTCGCCGTCCCGATGCTGAGCGCGACCCCCACCGCGACGAGCAGCGCACCGGTGGCGATGCGCAGCTTCCCGATCGGCCGCTGCTCCACCGCCGCTTCGCGCAACGCCTCAAGCGGTCGGACCCGGGCCGCCTGCCGCGACGCCGACCAGACGGCCGGCAGCGAGATCACCGGACCGGCGACGAGCGAGAGAGCGACCGGCCAGTGCTCGTACCCGACCCGGAAGGTCGACGGTTCGAAGCCGGCGTCGACGAGAAGCCGACCCAGCAGCGGCGCGAGCCCGCCGCCCACCAGCAGGCCGGCGATCCCGCCCACGGCGCCGACGACGAGCGCCTCGCCGTACACCATGCGGCGGACCTGACGCCCGGTGGCGCCGACGGCGCGCAGCAGGCCCAGCTCACGGCGGCGCTGGGCGACGGTGAACGCGAAGGTGGAGGCGACCACGAACACCGTGACGAAGCCGGCGAGGGCCGCCGTGGCGGTGAGCACCTGCATGCCGATCCAGCGGGTGCGGGCGTCGTTGCGGGGCTCCAGCGCGCCACGCGCGTCACCGGTGAGAACCGATCCGTCCGCGCCGACGATTCCGCGAGCCGCCGTGGCGACCCGCTCGGGGTCCGCGCCCGCCGCGAGCACCAGCCCGATGGCCCGGACGCCGGGCGCGAGCGTGGCGGCCACCTCGTCGGCGACATGGACGCCGGGTTCGTCGACCAGACCGGTGACGGTGTACGACTCCGGGCCTGCCGCCGTCAGCAGGGTGACCGGCACGCCGGGACGCAGCCCGAGCGCACGGTCCACCACCACCTCGCCGGGCCTGCGGGGCGGCTCGCCGGCGGTGAGGCGCAGTCCACCGAGTCGGGCGCTGGCCCAGCCGTGCCCCTGGTGGGCGTCCTCCCGCCGTCCATCGGTGCCCGCGGGGCGACCGGCGACGAGCGGCTGCGCGTAGAAGGTCCGGTCCGGCACGGCCGCCGCGACACCGGGCAGGGCGGCCAGCCGGCCGGCGAGCTCCGCCGTCGTGGTGGCGGACCAGGGCCGCGTCGGCACGAACGAGTCGGGCGATGCGCCCGCTTCGGGGCTCTGCACCACCACCGCCGCCCGCGCGAGCCGATCCGGCACCTGCGGGCGTCCGGAGGCGAGGAGCAGGGTGGCCGCCGCGATCAGCGTGACCCCGATGGACACGGCCACGAACGCACTGACCGACCGCCGGATGCTCAGCACGCCGGCCCCGCAGGCGTCGCCTCGTGCTCGGACGGGCGGTCCGCACGCTCGGCGATCCGCGCGGCGACAACCGCCGCGGTGATCTCGCCGTCCAGCTCGTCGACGACGCGGCCGTCGGCGAGCAGCAGGACCCGATCGGCGTACGCGGCGGCGGCGGGATCGTGGGTCACCATCACGACGGTCTGCCCCTGGTCGTCGACGAGTGCGCGCAGCAGTCGGAGCACCTGTCGGGACGCCGCGCTGTCCAGCGCCCCGGTCGGCTCGTCGGCGAAGACCACCGCCGGGCGGGTGATCAACGCCCGGGCCACGGCGACGCGCTGCTGCTCGCCGCCGGACAGCTCGCCCGGCCGGTGCCCGGCCCGGCCGGCCAGACCCACGGCGTCGAGCGCGGCGGCGACGTCCCGAGCCGGCGGGCGGCGGCCGGCCAGGCGCAGCGGCAACTCGACGTTCTGCGCCGCGGTCAGCGTGGACACCAGGTTGAACGCCTGGAACACGAATCCGATCCGATCGCGGCGCAGCCGGGTCAGCTCGTCCTCACCCAGGTCGTCGAGGCGGGTGCCGTCGATGGTGACGGTCCCCTCGGTCGGGCGGTCCAGCCCCGCCGCGCAGTGCAGCAGGGTGGACTTGCCCGAGCCCGAGGGGCCCATCACCGCCGTGAACGTGCCGCTCGCGAAGCCGGTCGTCACGCCGTCGAGCGCCGTCACCCGCCGGGTTGCGGTGCCGTACACCGCGCGTAGCCCCGTCAGGGTCACCGTGTGTGTGGTCATGGCCGCCACGGTGCCCGGTGTGCGGGGTGCCGCGCGTCGTGCCGGCGTGGACACTTTCCGGCCCTCCGCCGGGTGGAGGCGGAGGGCCGGAATCGCCGGTACGTCGTCCTCCGGGATGACCGCCCGCAGGTGGACGCGGCGGACCCGGCCGGCCGATACCGTCGTGCGGGTGACAGCTCCCCTGCTGACCCGGCGGCTGCGGCCGGTGGACCTGTACGTCGTGGACGCCGTGCTCGCCGTGGCGGTCGGCGGGCTGCTCTGCCCGTACGCGGCCCTGGAGTCGCCGTTGCACGGTGGCGTACGCGAGCCGCTCTGGGTGTCCGTGCTCGTCGGGATGTCTCTCGGGCTGCCGTTGGCCGTCCGGCGACGGTGGCCGGTCCCCGTTTCCGTCATGATCAGCGGCAGCACCGCAGCAGCCCTGGTCACCGGCGTGATTCCTAACTTCGCCGCCGCCGCGCCGGCGGTCGCCGTCGGTCTGTCCTTCTACACGGTGGGCGCGTCGACGGCCACCCGCCGGTCGCTGCTCAGTGCCGCCGGTTGTCTCGCTCTGGTGAGCGTCGCGCTGGCGCTGACCGCTGGTGATCTCTGGTCGCGGACCGGTGCCGTCGTCTACGCCGCCGTCATGATCGCTCCTGCCTGGGTGATCGGCTGGTTGGTCCGTGAGCGCCGCGCCCTCGCCGCCCGGCAGGGCGAGCATGTGGTCCGGCAAGCCGTCGCCGAGGAGCGGTTACGGGTGGCGAGGGAGCTGCACGACGTGGTCGCCCACACCTTGAGCCTCATCGTGGTGAAGGCGGCAGTCGCCAACCACGTCGCCGAGACCGATCCCCGCGAGGCGGGGGCCGCACTGCGGGTGATCGAGGAGACCGGCCGCAACGCGCTGACCGATGTACGCCGGGTGCTCGGGGTACTGCGCGAGGACACCCCGTACGCCCCGGCGCCCGGGCTGGACGAGTTGCCCGTGCTCGCCCGGCAGGCGGCGATCGGTGGTGTGGACGTTCGGCTCGACGTACGGCGGGAGGAACCGGCCGGCGCGGTGCCGGAGTCGGTGGGACTGACGGTCTACCGGATCGTGCAGGAGGCGGTGACCAACGTGGTGAAACACGCGGCGCCGGCGGCCTGCCGGGCGACGGTGACCGTCACGCCTCGCGAGGTCCGGGTCGAGGTGACCGACGACGGCCGCCGGCCTGTGCTGCCCGGCGGGGAGGGGCACGGGCTGATCGGCATGCGGGAACGGGTGACGTCGCACGGAGGCGAGTTCCACGCCGGGCCGTGCTCCGGCGGCGGCTACGCGGTGACGGCGAGTGTGCCCTACCGGGTGGCCGCGTGATCCGGGTGCTGATCGCCGACGACCAGGCGCTGCTGCGCGGCAGTTTCCGGCTGTTGGTCGATTCCACCCCGGGCCTCACCACTGTCGGCGAGGCGGGCACCGGCGTGGAGGCTGTGGCGCTGGCCGCCGAGCACCGGCCGGACGTGGTGCTGATGGACGTGCGGATGCCGGAGATGGACGGCATCGAGGCGACCCGGCGGATCTGCGGCGAACCCGCCACCGCCGGCACCCGGGTCGTCATCCTGACCACGTTCGACCTGGACGAGTACGTCTACGGGGCACTGCGGGCCGGAGCCAGCGGGTTCCTGCTCAAGGACACCCCGCCGGCGGAACTGCTGGCCGGCATCCGGGTGGTGGCCGCCGGTGAGGGGCTGCTCGCGCCGACGGTGACCCGCCGGCTCATCGACGAGTTCGCCCGTCGGCCCGAGCCGGCCCGGCCGCTGCCACGACGGCTGGACGGGGTGACCGAGCGGGAACGGGAAGTGCTCACGCTGATCGGCCGGGGCCTGTCCAACGCGGAGTTGGCCGGGCACCTCGGTCTCAGCCTGGCCACCGTGAAGACGCACGTCGGGCGGTTGCTGACCAAACTGGCGGTACGTGATCGGGCGCAACTGGTCATCGTCGCCTATGAAACGGGCTTGGTCGGACCGGGCGGCCTGCGCTGAGACCGGGTGGCCTGCGCTGAGAGCGTCGCCCCTCCGGGGAAGAGACACCAGGCGTGCCTGGCGACGCGGACGCTCCGACCGGAGGCACGGGGACGCGAAGCCCTCGACGCCCTCGGCCGGCGGGGACGGGGCCCGGCCGGTGCCGGCCGGGCCCCGGTGCGCGGGTCAGCCGTGGCCGGTGCCGGCCAGTTCGGCCAGCCGGCGGTCGGCCTCGTCCTGGATGCGATCCTTGTCCGCCACGATGACCGTTCCCGGGTCGGCGTCGGGCAGCTCGTCCTCCAGCCGCCGGATCGGCCGGTACGACCAGCCGACGGCGGCCAGCAGCAGGCTGCACACGCCGGCGGCCACCGCGGTGAGCGCGATGCCCCGTCCAGGGCCGTGGCCGACCAGGACGGCTGCCAGGTCGGCGACCGGCCCGGTGCCGGAGACCAGAGGGGTGAAGACCCGCTCGGCCAGCGGTGCGGCGGTGAGGAAGCCGACCGGGACCATCAGCCAGGTGAGCATCAGGTTGGTGGCGAGCACCCGCCCCTGCAGCTCCAGCCCGACCTTGGCCTGCACCAGCGCCAGCAGATGGGTGTTTACCAGCGCCGACGTCAGGCCGAGACCGAACAGGCCGATGGCCGGGAAGACCGGGTTCGGCCGCAGCCCCGCCACGATCATCGCCACGCCCAGCAGCAGGATTCCGACAAGCACCCCGGTGGTACGCCGCGACGTGCCGCCCCACACCCCCATCAGCACGCTGCCCAGCAGCATGCCGATACCGCTGGCGGCGAGCACCATGCCGAGCACCGACGGGTCGCCGAGGGCGAGGGTCAGCGGGGTGGCCAGCACCTCCACCACGGCGAAGAAGTAGTTCAGCGCCGCAGCGAGCAGGATCAGCGAGAGCAGGCCGTGCCGCCGGGAGACGAACCGCCAGCCGCCGAGCAGCTCCCGGCCGAAGGACTCCTCACGGCGCTTGAACATGGTCGCCGGGAAGCGTACGGAGAGCGTGATGCCCACCGCGACCAGGAAGCTCACCAGGTCGATCAGGACCACCCCGCGCAGCCCGACGGCGACCACCAGCGCGCCGCCGAGCAGCGGGGCGAGGACGGTGCCGGTGGCGCTGCCCAGCGACACGATGCCGTTGGCCCGGCCGTAGTACCGCTTCGGCACCAGCTGGGTCACCGCCGCCAGGTACGCGGGTTGCTGGAAGGCGTTGGCGACGGCGCTGACAGTGACCGCGGCGAAGACGTGCCAGATCTGCAACCGGTCCAGCCAGAGCAGTCCGGCCAGGGTGACCGTGCCGGTGGCGGCGAGGCAGTCCGCGCCGATCATGACCAGCCGCCGGTCGAACCGGTCGGCCACCGCCCCGGCCACCGGGGCGAGCACCGCCGCCGGCAGCAGCGCCAGCATCGCGGCCAGCGCGAACCAGGAGATCGAGCCGGTGCGCTGGTAGACCCAGAGCGACACGGCGAAGTTGGTCAGACCGGTGCCGACCAGGGAGATCAGCTGCCCGAAGGCGACCAGGAGGAAGGTGCGCAGGTCACCCCGTCCCGGGCCGGCCGGGGCCGCCCGCCCGTCCCGGGGTGGCGGCGTCGCAGGTCGTGCCCGGCCTGGGGGCGCCGTCGCCGACCCGGCCGCCACCGGGACAGCCGGCTCGACCGAGGTGGCCGGCGCGGCCTCGGGCTCGGGCTCGGGCTCGGGCTCGGGCTCGGTGAGGATGATGTCGGCCAGCTCGCCGGCCTGGTGCTTCTGGAAGTAGTGGCCGGCACCGCCGATGGTGCGCAGGGAGACGTCGTCGGCGAAGTAGGTCCACTCCCGGTAGCGCTCCTCGTACAGCTCGGTGGTGCGGTCGCCGGTGCCCACCACGCAGACGATCGGCGCGGCGAGGCGGCGGGCGGGCGGGTCGGCGTAGACGTCGGTGTAGTAGTCCTCGCCGATGCGGGTGTCGCTGAGGAAGACGCCCATCAGGAAGTCCTTCTCCCGCTGGTCCAGCACGTCGGTGAAGAAGCCCATGGCGCGCAGCATCTCCAGCGCGTGCCGCTTCGAGGTCCACCGCTCCATCGGGAAGACCCGGCGGAACCAGCGGGCTGCCCGGCCGGGCAGCCGGGGTGCCGGAAAGTGGCCGCCGACCACCAGCCGGCGCAGGTCCACCCCGGCCTCCTCCAGCCGCCGGGCCAGCTCGACCGCGATCGCGCCACCGATGCAGTGCCCGTAGACGATGACCGGCCCGGTGATCCGTTCGGTCACCTCGGCCACGCAACGGTCGACCAGCTCGTCCAGCGGGGGCGTCGGCTCGTCGGCCCGGTTCACGTCGTGCCCGGGGCGTTGCAGCGCGTAGAGCGCGACGTGGTCGGGCAGGGCCGCCGCGAGCTGCTGGAAGGTGACCGCGCCGGCCCCGGCGAACGGTACGCAGACCAGCGTCACCGCCGGCGGCGCCGACCGGGCCGGGGTCAGCTCGTGCAGCAGCCGCCGGGGCTGACCGGCGGTCGCCTCGGCGTTGCCGGTCAGGCCACGGATGGTGGGGTGCCGGAACAGGTCGAGCACGCTGATCGGCGGGTCGATGCCGCTCAGCGCCCGGATCGCGGTGAACGAGTCGCCACCCAGGTCGAAGAAGTCGTCGTCGATGCCGACCCGGTCGTAGCCGAGCACCTCGGCCCACCGCTCGGCGAGGGCCTGCTGCACCGGGGTGGTCGCCACGGCCGAGCCGACCACCCGCCCACCGCGTTCCGGCGCCGGCAGGGCGGCCCGGTCCAGCTTGCCGTTCGCGGTGAGCGGCAGCGCGTCCAGCAGCACGTACGCCGACGGGACCATGTAGTCCGGCAGCCACTCGCGCAGTGCCGCCCGCCAGCCCCCGGCGCCCGGGTCCTCCTCCCCCGGCCGCAGCGCCAGGTACGCCACCAGCGCCGGCTCGCCGTCGGTGTCGCGGACCAGCACCGCGCTCTCCCGTACCGCGGGGTGCCGTTGCAGGGCGGCCTCGATCTCGCCCAGCTCGATCCGGTAACCGCGCAGCTTCACCTGCGAGTCGTTGCGACCGAGGAACTCGATGCGCCCGTCGGGGCGGAACCGGGCCAGGTCGCCGGTGCGGTACATCCGGGCACCGGGCTGCTCGGCGTACGGGTCGTCGAGGAACCGTTGCGCGGTGAGCTCCGGCTGGCCGAGGTAGTCGCGGGCCACGCCGGCGCCGCCGAGGTACAGCTCGCCGACCACGCCCACCGGGACCGGCCGCAGGGCGGCGTCGAGGACGTACGCCCGGGTGTTGGCGATCGGCCGGCCGATGGTGACGTCGACGTGCTCCGGGTCGATGGTCTCCATCGTGGACCAGATGGTGGCCTCGGTGGGTCCGTACACATTGACCAGCCGGGCCACCCGGGGCGCGAGGTCCCGGGCCAGCGGCTCGGGCAGCGCCTCCCCGCCGCAGAGCGCGGTCAGGCCGGGCATGCCCGGCCAGCCGGAGCCGAGGAGCAGCCGCCACGTCGCCGGGGTGGCCTGGAGCACCGTGGCCCGCTCGGCGGCGAGCAGCGCGGCCAGCGCGGTCGCGTCGTAGCCGACGTCCCGGCCGGCGATCACCACCCGTGCGCCCACCACCAGCGGCAGGAACAGCTCCAGCACCGAGATGTCGAAGGCGAAGGTGGTCAACGCGACCAGGGTGTCGTCCGGGCCCAGGCCGGGGTCGTCGGCCATCGCGAGCAGCAGGTTCACCACGCTGGCGTGGCTGACCCGGACCCCCTTGGGCCGGCCGGTGGAGCCGGAGGTGTAGAGCACGTAGGCCAGCTGCTGCGGGGTGGTGACCGGCTCCGGGGCGGTGGCCGGCTCGACGGCCAGCCCGGGGTCGTCGACCCGGAGCACCGGGCCGGCGAAGTCGGCGAACCGTCCGGCCAGCGCGGGCTCGGCGATCAGCACCCCGGCCCGGCTGTGCTCCAGCACGTAGCGCTGCCGGTCCAGCGGGTACGACGGGTCCAGCGGGACGTACGCGCCGCCGGCCTTGAGCACGGCGAGCAGCGCCACCAGCAGGTCGGCCGAGCGCTCGAGGCTGACCGCCACTGTGGCGTCCGGTTCGACGCCGACCCGGCGCAGCCGGTGCGCGAGCCGGTTGGCCCGCACGTCGAGTTCGGCGTAGCTGAGCGTGGTCCCCTCGAAGGTGACGGCCGGCCGCTGGGGACCACGGGCCACCTGGGCCCGGATCAGCTCGGCCAGGCCCACCGGGGGCAGCGGGCGGGCGGTGTCGTTCCAGTCGTGCAGCTGCCGCCGTCGCTCCGCCTCGGTGAGCAGCTCCAGCTCGGCCAGCCGGCGCGTCGGGTCGGCGACGAAGCCGGCCAGCAGGGTCTCCAGGTGGGCCAGCATCCGCGCCGCGGTGGCCTCGTCGAAGAGCGCGGTGTTGTACTCCAGACAGCAGAGCAGCCCGTCGGGGTTGTCGTACGCGTAGAGAGCCAGGTCGACCTGGGCGGTGCCGGAGTCGACGGGCAGCTGCTCGACCCGCAGGCCGGGCAGCTCAAGCCGCTGGTCGGGCAGGTTGAGCAGGTTGACCATCACCTGGAAGAGGGCGTTGCGGCTGAGGTCCCGGGGCACCTTGAGCGCGTCCACCACCCGCTCGAACGGCGCCTCCTGGTGCTCGTACGCCTCCAGCGCGGTGCGCCGGGTCTCCTCCAGCAGCCGGGTGACGGTCCAGTCGCCGTCCAGGGTGGTGCGCAGCACGATGCTGTTGAGGAAGAAGCCGACCAGGGGTTCCAGTTCGGACCGGACCCGGCCGGCCACCGGGGAGCCGACGCAGACGTCGGGCTGGCCGGTGTAGCGGAACAGCAGGGTCTGCACCGCGGCCAGCAGGGTCATGTAGAGGGTGGCGTTGTGCTCCCGGCCGAGCCGGCGCAGCCGCTCGGTCAGGTCCACCGGCAGGGTCAGCCGGGCGACCGCGCCGTCGAAGGTCTGCACCGGCGGGCGGGGCCGGTCCGTGGGCAGGTCCAGCGCGGTCGGCGCCCCGGCCAGCCGCCGCGTCCAGTACGCCAGATCGTCCGCACCGCTCGCGGCCCGGTCCCGCTGCCAGCGGGCGTAGTCGGCGTACCGCACGGGCAGCTCGGGCAGGGGCGACGGCCGGCCGGCCAGGAACGCGGCGTACAGGGCGCCCAGCTCGGCCCGGATGACGCCGAGCGACCAGCCGTCGGAGACGATGTGGTGCATGGTCAGGCAGAGCAGGTGCCGCCGGGGGCCGGAACGGAACAGCACGGCCCGGAGCAGCGGCCCGGCGGCGAGGTCGAACGGCCGGCGGGCCTCGGCCACCACGGCCACCCGTTCCCGCTCGGCGAGCGCGGCATCGCCGGCCTCCTCGCCCGCCCCGCCGCCGACCGGTGCGGGGTCCGGGCCGGTCAGGTCCACCACCGCCGGGGCGACGCGTTCGGCGGAGAGCACCAGCTGCACCGGGTCGCCGCCGTCGGGACCGGGGCGGAAGACGGTACGCAGCGCGTCGTGCCGGCGGACCAGCTCGGTCAGCGCGTCGGTGAGCACTGTGACGTCCAGCTCGCCGTGCAGCCGCAGACCGGTGGCCACGGCGTACGCGACCTGGTCGTGGACCTGCTCCAGGAACCACAGCCGGCGCTGCCCCGAGGAGACCGGCGCCGGCCCGTCGTCGTCGGCGCGCGGGATCGGGGTGGCCGCCGGCGCCGGGGCGTCCGGCAGGGCGGCGGCGATACCGGCTGCGGTGGGGCGGGCGAAGACCGCGTCGATCGGCAGCGCCACGCCGAGCTGGGTGTGCAGCCGGGCCACCAGCTGGGTGGCGAGCAGCGAGTGCCCGCCCAGGTCGAAGAAGCTGTCGTGCACGCCGACCGGGGCGATGCCGAGCAACTCCTCGACGATCGCGGTGACCTGCCGTTCGGCGTCGTCGCGCGGCGCCTGGTAGGCGATGCTCAGCGCCGGCCGGTTCCCGTTCCCGGCCTGCGGGGTGCCCGCGTCGTCGGCCGGCTCGACCGCCTCCGGCAGGACGGCGGCGCCGGTGACCGGCGGTGCCGACGGCCCGGAGGCCGGGCGGTCGATCCAGTGCCGGGTCCGCTCGAACGGGTAGGTGGGCAGCGGCACCCGGCGCCGGTAGGCGTCGCCGTGGAACGCCGCCTGGTCGATCCGGACGCCGGCCAGCCAGAGCCGCCCGATTCCGTCCAGTGCGGTGAGCAGGTCGTCGGCGTCGGCCTTCGGGTGCCGCATCAGCTGCACCACCTGGCCGGGTCGGGCACCGGCCTGGCGGACCAGGCCGCCGAGGGTGTGCCCGGGCCCGGCCTCGGCGACCACCAGGTCCTGGTCGACCAGCCACGCCGCGCAGTCGGCGAAACGGACCGTGCGGCGCAGGTGCCGCACCCAGTGCTCGGGGTCGGTGGCCTCGGCGTCGGTGACCGGCGCACCGGTCACGTTGGACAGGTACGGCAGTCGCGGCGTGCGGTACCGGACCTGCCGCGCCTCGGTGCGGAACTCGTCGAGCACCGGTTCCAGCAGCGGCGAGTGGTAGCCACGGTCGGCCCGCAGCCGGCGGCACTCCACCCCGTCGCGGCGCAGCCGCTCCTCGGCCCGGTCGACGGCGGCGGGACGCCCGGCCAGTACGCAGAGCCCGGGCCCGTTGACGGCGGCCAGACCGAGATCGTCGCCGAGCAGCCCGGTCAGTTCGGCCTCCGGCAGTGACACGGCCAGCATCGCGCCGGGTTCGGTGCGGCCGGAGAGGCGGCTACGGGCGCAGACCAGCCGCAGCGCGTCGGCGACGTCGAAGACGCCGGCCAGGCAGGCCGCGACGTACTCGCCGAGGCTGTGTCCGGCCAGCACGTCGGGGCGTACGCCCCGGTCGATCAGGGTGCGGCCGAGGGCGTAGCCGGTGACGAAGAGCGCGGTCTGGAAGACGGTCGGGTCGGCGAGGGCCCGCTCGGCGTCGGCCCGTTCGGCGGGGTCGGGCAGCAGCACCGGGCGCAGGTCCACCCCGTACCGCTCGCGCAGCAGGTCGGTGCACTCGTCGACCACGGCCCGGTAGCCGGGGTCCGCCGCGTACAGGCCGGCGCCCATGCCGACGTGTTCGGGGCCGTGGCCGGGGAAGACGAACGCCAGCCGGCGGTCGCGCCGGTCGGCGTGCGCGGTGGGCAGCCGCTCCGGAGCGGCCAGGCCGTCGAGGGCGTCGGCGACGTCCGCGCAGACCAGGGTCCGCCGGTGCGGCATCGGCTGCCGGCGGGCCAGGCCGGCGGCGACGTCCGCCAACGGCAGATCGGGGTACGCGGCCAGGTGCTCCCGCAGCCGTGCGGTGGCCCGGTCCAGGGCGGCCGGCGTACGCGCGGAGAGCAGCAGCAGCCGCGGGCCCGGCGCCGTCGGTGCGGCCGGCGGGGCGGGCCGGGCCGGGGGCTCCTCCAGCACCACGTGGGCGTTGGTGCCGCCCATTCCGAAGGAGCTGACCCCGGCGCGGCGGGGTCCCCGGTCGGCCGGCCAGTCGCGGCTGGTGCCGAGGAGCCGGAACGGGCCGGTGGCCAGCTCCAGGGCCGGGTTGGGCCGGGTGACGTTGACCGCCGGGGGCAGGGTGCGGTGGCGCAGCGCCAGCACCGCCTTGATCAGGCCGGCGACGCCGGCCGCCGCGTCGGTGTGGCCGATGTTGGCCTTCACCGAGCCGAGCGCGCAGAACTGCCGGTCGTCGGTGCCCCGCCGGAACGCCTCGGTCAGCGCGGCCACCTCGATCGGGTCGCCGAGCAGGGTGCCGGTACCGTGCGCCTCCAGCAGGCCGATGTCGCGGGGGTGCACGCCGGCGTCGGCGAGCGCCCGGGTGACCACCTCGACCTGACCGGCCACCCCGGGCGCGGAGTAACCGGCCCGGCGGGCGCCGTCGTTGTTTGTGGCGGAGCCGCGGATCACCGCGTGGATCTCGTCGCCGTCGGCGAGCGCGTCGGCCAGCCGGCGCAGCACCACCACCCCGGCGCCGCTGGAGGCGATGGTGCCGCGGGCGTCGGCGTCGAAGGGCCGGCAGTGCCCGTCGGGTGAGAAGAGCCCGTCGGAGTGCAGGTAGCCCTGGCGCTGGGCCGGGAAGACGGTGACGCCACCGGCCAGGGCCAGGTCGCACTCGCCGGCCAGCAGGCTGCGCCGGGCCATGTGCACGGCGACCAGTGAGGTGGAGCAGGCCGTGCTGACGCTGACGCTGGGCCCGGTCAGATTCAGCTGGTACGACGCCCGGCTGGCCAGGAAGTCCTTGTCGTTGCTGACCGCGAGCTGGTACTCGCCGACCGCGCGGACCACGTCCGGGTTGCTGCGCAGGTGCTCCAGCAGATAGGTGGTGCGTCCGGAGCCGGCGAAGAGGCCGACCGGCCCGGCGAAGTTCTCCGGGTCGTGCCCGGCCCGTTCGAGGGCCTCCCAGGCGATCTCGAGCAGCAGCCGGTGCTGCGGGTCGAGGACCTGCGCCTCGCGCGGGGTGAAGCCGAAGAAGGCGGCGTCGAAGCGGTCGATGTCGGCCAGCTCGGTACCCCGGCGAACGTACGCGGGGTCGTGGACCAGCGCCGGGTCGGCTCCGGCGGCGAGCAGTTCCTCGGTGCTGAACTCGCGGACCGCTTCGATGCCGTCGCGGATGGTGCGCCAGTACTCCTCCGGAGTGGTCGCGCCGGGGAAGCGCAGCGCCATGCCGACCACGGCGACCGCGTCGCCGGGCACGCCGGTGCGGGCCGGGGCCCGGCGGGTCGGCGCGGACTCGACGTCGGCGGCGAGGAACCGGGCCAGCGCGGCCACAGTGGTGTGTCGGAACAGGTCGGTCACGGTGGCCACGTCGCCGAGCCGCTCGACGAGCCGGGTGTGCACCGCGAGCAGCTTCATCGAGTGCCCACCGAGGTGGAAGAAGTTGTCCCCGGCGTCGATCCGGTCGACCCCGAGCACCTCCCGCCACACGTCGGTCACCAGCCGCTCGGCCTCGGCGAGACCGAGCGCGGCACCGCCGGTCGGCACGCCTGCCGTTTGCTCCACGGTGGCCGGTCGCGAGCCGGCTGCCGCCGGTTGCCCGATGGCCGGCGGCGAGCCGTTCTCCGGGGCGGGCAGGGCGGCCTCGTCGAGCTTGCCGTTGCCGGTCAGCGGCAACGCGGCGACGCCGACGAACGCGGCGGGAACCATCCAGGCGGGCAGCTCCGCCGCCAGCGCCGTACGCAGCGCCGCCGCGTCCACCGCCCCGGTCAGGTAGGCCACCAGCCGCGGATCGTCCGGGTCGTCGTGGCGCAGTACGACCGCCACGTCGGCGTCCGGCCGCGCCCGGCGCAGCGCCGCCTCGATCTCGCCCCGCTCGATCCGGTAGCCCCGCAGCTTCACCTGCCCGTCGCGGCGGCCCAGGTACTCCAGGATCCCGTCGGGCCGGTAGCGGACCAGGTCACCGGTGCGGTAGAGCCGACCGGTGCCGTACGGGTCGGGCACGAAGCGTTCGGCGGTGAGGCCGGGCCGGCCGAGGTAGCCACGGGCCACGCCGGCCCCGCCGACGTACAGCTCCCCGGTGACGCCGACCGGGACCGGGGCACCGCGGTCGTCGAGCACGTACCGCGTGGTGCCGGCGATCGGCCGGCCGATCGGTACGTTGCCGGTGCCCGGGTCGTCCGGGCCGACCTCGTACACCACGCAGCCGACCACCGTCTCGGTCGGGCCGTACTCGTTGAACAGCCGGGTGGCGCGCGCGTGCTGCCGCCACAAGGTCAGCTGGTCGGCGCGCAGGTTCTCGCCGCCGATGACGAGGCAGCGGGTGCGGCCCGCCGCGGCGGCCGGGCCGAGCTGCCGGCTGACCAGCTCCAACTGGGTGGGCGTGAGCTTGACCAGGGCGTACGGGGTGGTCCGGGCGCGCAGCGCCTCGCCGAGCCCTTGCGGACCGGCGTCGGCACCGATCAGCTCGACGGTGGCGCCGGCGACCAGCGGCACCAGCAGGCTGGTGACGGTCAGGTCGAAGCCGACGGACGAGTGCGTCGGCACCACGTCACCCACCCCGACCCGGTACGCCGCCGCGGCCCAGCGCAGATAGTTCACCACCCCGCGGTGGGTGACCTGGACACCCTTGGGACGGCCGGTGGAGCCGGAGGTGTGGATGACGTACGCCAGGTCGCCCGGGCCGGGCCGGGTGGTGGTGCCGTCCCCGGCCGAGCCGGTGTCGGTGGTGGTGCCGTCCGCCGCCAGCTCGACCACGGCGGCACCGGTGGACGGCAGCAGGGCACGCAGCTCGGCGCGGGTGAGCACCACCGGGGCGGCGGCGTCGTCCAGCAGGTGACGCAGCCGGGCGGCCGGGTTGGCCGGGTCCAACGGCAGGTACGCCGCGCCGGCCTTGAGCACACCGAGCAGCGCGACGGGCAGCGTCACGTCCCGGTCGAGCAGCACGCCGACCAGGTCACCGACGCCGATGCGGTGCCCGCGCAGCACGGCGGCCAGCGCCTCGGCGCGGCGGTCCAGCTCCCGGTAGGTCAGCGCGTGCCGGCCGTCGGTGGCGGCCACCGCCTCCGGTACGGCCCGGGCCCGCCGCTCGATCAGCGCGTGCACCACCGTCGAAGGCGCGGCGTCTGTGCCGGTGTCGTTCCAGTCGACGAGGATCCGGTCCCGCTCGGCGTCGCTGAGCAGGCGGGCGTCACGCACCCGGGTCGCCGGGTCGGCGAGCAGGTCGCCCAGCAGGACGCGGAACTGGTCGGCGATCCGGTCCACGGTGGCCGTGTCGAGCAGGTCGGTCCGGTACTCCAGCAGCACCTCCGAGCCGCTCCCGGCGGGGCGTACGGCCACTGTGAGATCGAACTTCGCGGTCCGGGTGGGCAGCTCGACGGCTTCGGCCGCCACCCCGTCCAGGCGCAGCGGTGCCGGGGCGTCGGCCTGCACGAACATGACCTGGAACAGCGGGCTCCCGGCGGGGTGCCGGGGCGGCCGTACCGCTTCGACGACCCGGTCGAAGGGCAGGTCCCGGTGATCCTGGGCGGCCAGCACCGCGGCACGTACCCGGCCCAGCACCGTCTCGAAGGAGGGGTCGTCGCCGAGGTCGGTGCGGACGACGACGGTGTTGACGAGGAGCCCGACCAGCGGTGCGGTCTCCGGGCGGTCCCGGTTCGCCACGGGCGTGCCCACCGCCACGTCGTACCGGCCGGTGAGGCGGGCCAGCAGCACCTGGAAGGCGCCGAGCAGCACCATGTAGGGGGTGACCCGCAGCCGACCGCAGAGCTCCCGCAGTGCCTCGGGCGGCACGTCGAGCGGGTGCCGGCGCAGCGCCCCGGCGCGCGACGGCGTGGCCGGGCCGGGCC
>NZ_JBXUOV010000033.1:0-42521 GCF_057196585.1 Micromonospora sp. ATLC20 | reverse complement strand
GACCCGCCGCCGCACCCCCGCCCCCGCCGCGGGGGGGGGGGCCGGGGGCGGGGGCCGGCCCCCGCGCCCGCATCTCCGCCCCCCACCCCTCCCGCTTCTCCCGTTGATCATGAAGTTGGCGGCACTGGGCGTCCGATTTGTCCCCGCCAACTTCATGATCGACCGAGAGGGGGGCGGGCGGGACCGCGCGGGGGTGGGCGGGAAGCGCGGGGTCAGGCTGGGGAGAAGGCTGCCCGGCGGCGGGCGTCGACCTCGGCGGCCAGCTCCGGGGCGCGCTCCAGCGCCGCCGGGAAGCCGCAGGCGGCGAGCCAGTTCGCCAGCATCAGGTGACCGCCCTCGGTCAGCACCGACTCCGGGTGGAACTGCACGCCCTCGATCGGCAGCGTGCGGTGCCGCATCGCCATCACCACGCCGGAAGCGGTCCGGCCGGTGACCTCCAGCTCGTCGGGGAGCGTCTCGGGCAGTACGGCCAGCGAGTGGTACCGGGTGGCGGTGAACGGGTCGGGCAGCCCGGCGAGCACGCCCACGCCGTCGTGGCGTACCTCCGAGGTCTTGCCGTGCAGCAGTTCCGGTGCGCGGGCGACCGTCGCGCCGAACGCCTCACCGATCGCCTGGTGACCGAGGCAGACGCCGAAGATCGGGAGCTTGCCGGCGTACTCGCGGATCACGTCCAGGCAGATGCCGGCCCGGTCCGGGCTGCCCGGACCGGGCGACAGCAGGACGCCGGCGGCACCGGCGCGGCCCACCTCGGCGACGTCGATCTCGTCGTTGCGCCGCACCTCGCAGTCGGCGCCGAGCTGGCCCAGGTACTGCACGAGGTTGAAGACGAACGAGTCGTAGTTGTCGATCACCAGTACGCGCATCGCTGTCACCTGTTCGGGGTGGAGGGTGGGGCGTTGTTCGTCTCGGTGCTGTACGGCAGCTCCTCCTCGCCGGGCAGCCCGGTGGGTTCGGTGATCCCACCGTCACCCGGTACGCCGGAGTCCTGCGTGACCTGCACGTCGTCGAAGGGCAGCAGCGGCTCGGCCCACGGGAAGACCACGAACCAGAGCAACGCGACGGTGGCGGTGGCCAGCACCAGCGAGCCGAACAGCTTGCCGGGCAGCCCGAACGGCAGTTTGCGCCAGATCCACGAGTACACGGCTCACGCCTCCAACTCGGCCGGGCGGCCCGCCGACTTGGCCTGCGTGTGGTCCAGCCGCGCGTGGATGACCAACCGCTGGTAGTTGTCGAACTTCGGGTTGCAGGTGGTGAGCGTCAGCAGCTTCTCGGTGGCCTTCTGGCCCGCCTTGCCGGGCACCGGCGCGACCACCTCCACCTGCGACGGCTTGACGATTCGCTGCTCGTAGACCCGGTAGACGAGCCAGTCGGTCCTGGTCTCGACCACTATCGCGTCGCCGGTCTTCAACTCGTCCAGCCGCCAGAACGTGGAGCGGATGCGGTGACCGGCGACGGAGAAGTTGCCCACCTCGCCGGGCATGGCGCTGTCCGGGTAGTGGCCCGGGGCGTACCGGATGTCCTCCGGGCTGACCCCCTCGACCACCACCCAGTGCTTCTCGAACTTGGGGATGTATAGGCCGGCGACCGGCTTCCCCTTGGCCGGTGGCTTCGGCTTCACAGTGGGCCCGGTGGTCGGGCCGACGGTCGGGTCCGCGGTCGCGCCCCACTCCTGGGCGAGCTGGCTGTTCAGGTCGTTCTGGCGGGCCTCGACGATGACTGCCTTGCCCCAGATCTCGTACCCGGCGAACAGGAGTACCACCAGCCCGAAGGTGATCAGCAGTTCGCCGGTGCCCCGCACGACGGTGCGCAGCCGGGAGCCGACGGTCGGGCGGGTCAGCTCGGAGTAGACGCTGCGGTATCCGTCGCCGGTCTGCTCGGGCCGCAGTTGCACCACCCGCTCGCCGCGCCGGGGGCGGGGCGGTTCGGCGGGCGGTTCGGCGCCATCGCCGCCGCCGTCCCCGTTCTCGGGGGGCGGGGGCACCGCGCCCATCAGCCCGGTGGCGTCCAGGTGGGGGTCCACGGGTGGGCGGGTGACGGCGGGCAGCACCGCCGTGGCTCCAGGGTCGGCCGGAGGGTTCCGGTCCGCGCCGGTCGGCCCACCGAGAGGGGGTACGCCGGGCGGCCGTCCCTCACCCCCCGCCGGTCGGCGACCGTCCTGCGGCGGGCGTCCGCCGGCCTCCCACGGGTGGGTGCCGTTCTGTGGTGGCTGTCCACCGCGGCCACCACGCTCGGGCGGGATCGCCCCACCTGTGGAATGGCGGACGGCGAACTGCTGCGTAGGGCCGTGATGTCCGGCGCCCTGGTGTGCCGGGCCGGCCGGGTGGGGCGTACCCCTGGGGGGAAGCTCGCCGGCCTGCGGGCGGAACCGGGGGTCGGCCTCGGGGCGGGAGGCGCTCGCCGGTTGATGCGCCTGACTGCCCGGCCACGGCGGCGGCGGGGCGGTCCGTGGCGGGGCGGAAGGCGGTGGGCCGGTCCGTGGCGGGGCGGGCCGGGTGTCCCGGCCGCGTCGGGCCGGGGCGGTGTGGGCCGGGCCGGCGTCGGGCCAGGGCAGGTCGAGCGGCTGTGGCGACGCCGGGGCCGGACGCTCGACGCGGGGAAGGAACGCGGTGGGCTCCTCCCGGCGGTCGTGGCCGGCGCGTTCCCGGGGGTCGCCGCCGGTCACCGGGGCACCGTCGCCGACTGCAATGCGGTGGAGTCCTCGAACGCGGGCACGGTGACGGTGGAGACGCGCTCGACGTACCCGAGTTGGTAGTGGTCGGCCACTTCCTTGAACACCCGCACTCCCTCAGAGGCGGCGAGCGCCCGCTGGAGTTCCGCGGGATCGCCGATTGCCACGATCTTGAAAGGAGGGGAGTACACCCGGCCGTGCAGCAGCAGGGTGTTACCGACGCAGCGTACCGCGCTGGTGCTCAGCACGCGGACGTTCATGATTGACATGGCCTCCGCGCCGCCGGCCCAGAGCGCGTTGACGACCGCCTGGACGTCGCCCTGGTGCACCACCAGGTCGTCGTTGCTGGCGCCCTTCGGCAGCGGCTGGTCGGGCCGGCGGTCGGCGTCGTTCAGCTCGACGGTCACGCCGCTGCCGGTGAGCGCGGTGAACCCGGCGCCCTGCCGGCTCGCGGCGGCCCGGTCCCGCTCGGTCTTGATCGGCCCGTCGGCGCCGGCGAGTGCTTCGGTCTGCTCCTCCACCTCGGCGCGGAGCCGGGCGGCCTTCGCCTCGCTGGCGGCGACCTCCTCGCGGCGGTCCTCGATCAGCTGGGTGAGCTGGGGCCGGCGGTCCTCACGCAGGGAGGTGCCGCCCGCGGTGGTGGCGGTGGTGGTGAACAGCAGACCGGCCGCGGCGGCGATCAGGGGCACGCCGACGGACCAGCCGGGGCGGCGCTGGCGTGCGCGCCGGGGCAGCAGGGCGGCTGCCGCGCGGCGGAGGACCTTCTGCCAGGAGGCGGCGCCGGACGTGTACTCCACCGGGCGTTCCCTTTCCCGTCGTCTCGTTCCGGCCCGCGCCGGTGCGAGCCGACCTGCTCGACCCGGAAAGTCCGCTCTTTCCGGTTACTGAGTGCACCGGCCTGGCCCCATTCGTGGCCTGGACGGTCCGTCGGGACTACGCTAGCTGTCGAACATTATTGGCCATGGACCGTCGCCCTCGCGCCCGGTTGTCAGGCCGGACGAGGTCGTACCCCCCTCTGGAGAGCGTCGTGCCCAAGTCTCAGGTCCGCAAGAAGAAGGTGTACACCCCGCCGACGGATGTCCGTCCGACGGCGACGGCGTCGACGCGCAAGCCTAGCCCCATCTGGCTGCCGGCTACCGCGGTCGCGCTGATCGTGGTGGGCATCGGCTGGCTGGTGCTCTACTACCTCTCCGAGCAGGCGTACCCGGTCGCCAGCTGGGGTTACTGGAACCTCGCCGTGGGCTTCGGCGCGATGGTCTCGTCGCTGATCCTGCTCTCGCGCTGGCGCTGATCCGGCGCTGCCCCACCCCGGCGTAGGTCACGCCACGCCGCCCCTGCACGGCGCTTCGACGCCGCTCCACCTATGGTGTGCGCAGGGCGGCGTGGCCTGGTGCGAGAAGACTCACGTTACTGCTGGGTAACCTTGCGCGTAGGCTGCACGGACAAGCAGCAGACCGGGAGGCCAACTCGATGGGCAGCGTCCAGATCGTCACCACGATCCTCGCGGCCGCCATCACCGCTGTTGCGGTGTGGCTTGCGGTGCGCGCGGTCATGAAGATGACCGCGGTCATCCGGCTCGGCCAGCCCGCGCCGGAGCGGTTCGGCGACAAGGGCGCGCGTACGAAGAAGATGCTGGTGGAGACCGCCGGTCACACCCGCATGCTCAAGTGGAGCGTGGTCGGCGCCGCCCACTGGTTCGTGATGGTCGGCTTCATCGTGCTGTCGCTGCTGGTGCTGGAGGCCTACTTCGAGGTGGTCTCCACCGGCGGCGGGCTGCCGATCATCGGGCACTGGACGATCTTCGGCCTGGTCACCGAGTGGATCGGCATCCTCGGCCTGGCCGGCATCCTGGTGCTGATGGCGATCCGGCTGCGCAACCGGCCGGGACGCGCGGAGAACCGCTCCCGGTTCACCGGCTCGACCATGTGGCAGGGCTACTTCGTCGAGTGGGTCGTCCTGCTGGTCCTGATCTTCGGGTTCGTGATCCGCGGCTTCAAGGTCGCCACCGACCACTTCGAGTACCCGGTCTGGGCCGCCCCGCTCAGCCACGCGGTCGGCTCGGTCCTCCCGAACTGGGAGGCGGGCGTCAGCGTCGCCGCGCTCATCAAGATCGCCATCTCGATGACCTGGCTCATCGTGATCTCGCTGAACGTCACCATGGGCGTGGCCTGGCACCGTTTCCTGGCCTTCCCGAACATCTTCTTCAAGCGCGACCCGGAGAAGCCGGCCGGTTCCGGCCTGGGCCCGCTGCGTCCGATGACCAGCGAGGGCAAGCCGCTGGACTTCGAGGAGGCCGACCCGGAGAAGGACCAGTTCGGTGTCGCCCAGGTCGAGCAGTTCACCTGGAAGGGCCTGCTGGACTTCAGCACCTGCACCGAGTGCGGTCGCTGCCAGTCGCAGTGCCCCGCCTGGAACACCGGCAAGCCGCTGTCGCCGAAGCTGCTGGTGCTGAGCCTGCGCGACCACGCGTACGCCAAGGCGCCGTACCTGCTGGCCGGTGGCGGCAAGGACCTGACCGGCGAGGAGAAGGCCACGCAGGAGCAGTTGGCCGGCGTGGACGTGCTCGCGATGGCCGAGGCGGACCGGCCGCTGGTCGGCACCGCCGAGGAGGGTGGTGTCATCGACCCGGACGTGCTCTGGTCCTGCACCACCTGCGGCGCCTGCGTCGAGCAGTGCCCGGTCGACATCGAGCACGTGGACCACATCGTCGACATGCGCCGCTACCAGGTGCTGATCGAGTCGAGCTTCCCGTCCGAGGCCGGCGTCATGCTCCGCAACCTGGAGAACAAGGGCAACCCGTGGGGCGCCCCGCAGAACACCCGCGAGGACTGGACCAAGGGCCTCGGCTTCGAGGTGCCGCGCGTCGGCGAGGTCGACGACTTCGAGTACCTGTTCTGGGTCGGCTGCGCCGGCGCGTTCGAGGACCGGGCCAAGAAGACCACCCGCGCGGTCGCCACGCTGCTGAACGAGGCGGGCGTCAAGTTCGCCATCCTCGGCGAGGGCGAGACCTGCTCCGGCGACCCGGCTCGCCGCATCGGCAACGAGTTCGTCTTCCAGATGCTGGCCCAGCAGAACGTCGAGACGCTGAACGAGGCGTTCGAGGGTCGGGAGAAGAGCAAGCGCAAGATCGTCGCTACCTGCCCGCACTGCTTCAACACCCTGGGCAACGAGTACGGCCAGCTCGGCGGCGAGTTCGAGGTCGTGCACCACACCCAGCTGCTGGCCCACCTGGTCAGCGCCGGCAAGCTCACCCCGGTGCAGCCGGTCGACGGCGGCGTGACCTACCACGACCCGTGCTACCTGGGCCGCCACAACCGGATCTTCGCCGCGCCGCGTGAGGTGCTCGGCGAGTCGACCCAGGGCGAGCTGACCGAGATGCCGCGCAACAGCGAGCGCTCCTTCTGCTGCGGCGCCGGCGGCGCCCGGATGTGGATGGAGGAGAAGATCGGCAAGCGGATCAACGTGGACCGGGTCGAGGAGGCCATGTCCACCGGGGCGAAGACCATCGCGGTCGGCTGCCCGTTCTGCTCGACGATGCTGAACGACGGCGTGAACGGCAAGGGCGCGGGCGAGCAGGTCGAGGTCGTCGACGTGGCGAGTGTGCTGCTGCGCTCGGTCAAGCCGGAGGCCCCGGCCGGTGAGCCGGAGGCCGCGCCGGCCGCGAGCTGAGGCGTACCCCGGCAGGAGCCGGACCACGACGGCGGCGGCACCCGTGCGGTGCCGCCGCCGTCGCGTTCAGCTGGTCGTGGTGGTCATGATGGCGGCGCTCGTCCCGGCCGTCATCGCGACCATCAGCGCGGCCTGCATCTCCTCGATCGCCTTCTTGGTGGCGGCCGACGCCCAGTCGCCGGCCGCGATCTCGTCGATGCGCGCCTTGACCCGCTCCTTCGGCAGCTCGCGGAAGATCTTGCGGTCCAGGCCGACCGCGCGGGTCAGCGTGAGCAGCGCGGCGGTCCGGGCGTCGACCGGGCCGTCGGTGGTGAGCGCCGTCGCCATCCGCTCCCGGGCCGCGGTCTCCACCGCCGGCTCCGCGCCGGTCGGCGAGGGATAGCGGGTACGCGGGAAGACCAGCAGCACCCGGTCGGACTCCCGGCGCAGCACCCCGGCGTCGACGAGCCCGCCGAGCACCCGGTCCGGCAGGCCCTTGGCGAGCTTGCCGATCCAGTTCTTGGGCTTGCGGGGGCGGCCGGATCCCACAGTCGCCAGCGCCTCGTCCAGCAGCGGCACACCGGTCGGGGCGGGATCGGTCACCACGAGCCGCTCGTCCGCCACCTCCACCCGGCCGGCCAGGGCCAGTTCCAGCAGCACCGCCCCGGCGAGGCCGTAGCCGAGGTGCGGACTGCCGAGGCGGTTGACGCCGTCGTCGTCGTACGCGAGCAGGACCAGTTCGTCGGTGAGCAGCAGACCGTCCATGCACACCACGCTACGGGGGGTCCACCATCGGCGTCCGCGTGCCACAATCACGCGCATCGACGGCCTTCTGCTTCTGACGCTGTTGCCACTGGTCGGGTTCGTGCTGCTGACCGCCGGCAACGCGTTCTTCGTCGCGGCCGAGTTCGCCCTGGTCACCGTCGATCGGGCGGAGATCGACAGGCGGGCCGACGAGGGCGACGGCAGGGCCGCCACGGTACGCCGCGCGCTGCGCGAACTGTCCTTCCAGCTCTCCGGCGCGCAGCTCGGCATCACGCTCACCGCGTTGCTCACCGGCTACCTGGCCGAGCCCGCCCTGGCCCGGCTCTTCGCGCCGCTGCTGCGCCCGCTCGGCGGCGCGGAACGCTTCTCCGGCCTGCTCGCGCTGGCTCTCGCCACGCTCATCTCGATGCTGTTCGGCGAGCTGGTGCCGAAGAACCTCGCGCTCGCCCGTCCGATGCCGGCGGCGCTCGCCACCGCCGCGCCGATGCGGGCCTTCTCCCGCACGTTCGGCTGGCTGATCCGGCTGCTGAACGAATCAGCGAACCGGCTGGTGCGCCGCCTCGGCGTGGAGCCGCAGGAGGAACTGGCGAGCGCCCGCTCCCCGGAGGAACTGGGCCTGCTCGCCGCGATCTCGGCCCGGGCCGGCGCGTTGCCGCCGGACACCGCGATGCTGCTGCGCCGCACCATCCGTTTCGGCGACAAGCGGGCCGCCGAGGCGATGACGCCCCGGGTCGACGTCACCGCGTTGCGGGCCACCACGACGGTCGCCGAGCTGCTGGAGGCGTCCCGGCGGACCGGCCGCACCCGGTTCCCGGTCTACGAGGAGACGCTCGACCTGGTCACCGGCGTCGCCGGGGTACCAGACGCGCTGGGCGTGCCGCTGGCCCGCCGCGCGGCCACCACTGTCGCCGCCGTGGCCCGGGAGCCGGTGTACGTGCCGGAGAGCCTGAACCTGAACGGGGTGCTGGCCGCGCTCAAGGCCGCCGGGGCGGACCTGGCGATCGTGGTGGACGAGTACGGCGGCACCGACGGCGTGGTGACCGTGGAGGATCTGGTCGAGGAACTGGTGGGCGAGATCGCCGACGAGTTCGACCCGGACGCGGTGGACGGCTTCGGGCCGGTGGAGCTGACCGTGCCGGGCGGCGAGCGCACCGTCCTGACCGACGGTGTGCTGCGCGCCGACGAACTGGTGGAGCAGACCGGGTTCCGGCTGCCCGACGGGCCGTACGAGACGCTCGGCGGGTTCCTCATGGCACGGCTCGGCCACATCCCGGTGCCGGGCGAGACGCTCGACGAGGCCGGGTACGAGTTCACAGTGGTGGAGGTCGACCGGCACCGGATCGAGCAGGTGCGGGTGGTACGCCCCGAGGAGCCCGACGACGGTGCCTGAACTACTCGTCGCGGTCGGGTTGCTGCTCGGTAACGCGTTCTTCGTGGGCAGCGAGTTCGCGCTGATCGCCTCCCGCCGTACGGTCATCGAACCGCTGGCGGCGACGTCGAAGCGGGCCCGGCTGGCGCTGGCGGCGATGAACCAGATCCCGCTGATGATCGCCGGGGCGCAGCTCGGCATCACCGTCTGCTCGCTGGGCCTCGGCGCGATCGCCGAGCCGGCGCTGGCGCACCTGCTGGAGCCGGCGTTCGCCGCGCTGGGGCTGCCCGCCTCGGCGGTGCACCCGGTGTCGTTCGTCATCGCGCTGGCGGTGGTGGTGTTCCTGCACACGGTGGTCGGCGAGATGGTGCCGAAGAACATCACGCTCGCCGGCCCGGAACCGTCGGCGCTCTGGCTCGGCCCGGCCATGCTGGCGTTCTGCCTGGCCACCAAGCCGCTGCTGCTGGCCATGAAGTGGGCGTCCCGGCAGGTGCTGCGGTGGTGGCGGGTGGAGGCGACAGACGCGGTGAAGACCGTGTTCACCGCCGAGGAACTGGCCGGGCTGGTCTCCCAGGCGCGTACCGAGGGGTTGCTCGACGCCGAGGAGCACGCCCGGATCACCGGCGCGCTGGCCCTGCACAGCCGTACCGCGGCGGACGCGCTGCAACCCTGGTCCACTGTCACCACGGTGGCCGAGGACGTCTCACCGGCGTCGCTGGAGGTGCTGGCCACACGTACCGGCCGGTCCCGCTTCCCGGTGGTGCAGCGGGCCACCCGCCGGGTGCTCGGTTTCGTGCACGTCAAGGACGTGCTCGGGTACGCCGGGGCGAGCCGCCGGGCACCGGTGCCGGCCGAGATCTACCGGCCGCTGGCGGTGGTGCCGCCGGACCGTACGCTCGCCGATCTGCTGCTCGCGATGCGCCGCGAACGCCGCCACATGGTGCTGGTCAGCGACGGACGCCGGCCGATGGGTGTGGTGACGCTCGACGACGTATTGACAGCCATCGTCGGAAGATGAATTGAATACCCTTGGTGTGCAACCGATTGCGGATACGTGATTGAACAAACGGTCGCCTTGATTCCACCGGACGCCTTCCCTAATGTGAGGCACCGACCGCTGTGGGTCGTCTGCCTCGATCTTCCCTCTCGCGAGGCGCCCGGCGGTCGGTTGCAAAGGAGTCCGTGCCGGTGGCAACCACGCCCCCTCAACGTCACGCCCCGAGCGCTCCACCCGGCCGGCGGGCCGGGTTCCGACGGGTGGTACACGGTCTGGTCACCCTGGTCGCGGCCGCCGCGGTCGGCGCCGGAATGCTGACCGCCCCGGCGCACGCGGCGCCGTCGGTGGACGAGATCGACGCGCAGATCGACAAGCAGTGGCAGCAGCTCGAACCCACCATCGAGCAGTTCAACAAGGTCCGCTCGCAGCTTCGCGCCAACCAGAAGAAGTCCAAGGCGCTGAAGGACAAGATGGTGCCGCTGGAGCTGGCCTCCACGCTCGCCATGAACAAGGTCGGCGACATCGCGGCCCGGTACTACATCCAGGGCCCGTCGCAGGAGCTGGGCGCGCTGCTGGTGAACTCCAAGCCGGGCGCGCTGGCCGAGCAGCTGGTCATGCTGGACCGGATCGCCGAGGACCAGCGCCGCCAGATCGCCGGTGTGCTCAAGGTGCGCGACGAGTACAACAAGCAGAAGGAGAAGCTCGACGCGCTGATCGCGCTGGAGACCAAGCAGCAGAACGATCTCGCGGCGAAGAAGAAGCAGATCGACTCGGAGATCAAGCGGCTGACCGCCATGCTGCCGGTGACCTCGATCCGCCCGGCGGGCTGCCCCAAGATCGACGGTGTGGTGAGCAGCGCCGCGCGGACCGCCATCAAGACGGCGTGCGCCCAGGTCGGTGACCCGTACGTGTGGGGCGCCACCGGCCCGAACTCGTTCGACTGCTCCGGCCTCACCCAGTACGCGTACAAGGCGGCCGGCATCTCGCTGACCCACTTCACCGGCGCGCAGTGGAACGAGGGCCGCAAGGTCTCCCGTTCCGAGGCGAGACCGGGTGACCTGGTGTTCTTCGGCTCCGACCTGCATCACGTCGGGCTCTATCTCGGTAACGGGGTGATGGTGCACGCGCCACGTACCGGTAAACCGGTCCAGGTGTCGAGCATCAGCACCCAGCCGCTCGCCGGCTTCGTCCGGGTCGCCTGACCCGAACCCCTGGCAGCGGAAAGGCCCCCGGTCCACGCGGACCGGGGGCCTTCCCGTGTGCGGTGCCGGGTCAGCGCGGCGTGCCGACCGGGGACGGCAGGACCAGCACGTCGTCCAGGTTCACGAACATGATCCGGTGACCGAACTGGACCTGCACGTAGCGGTTCTTGCCGCGGACCACGGTCCGGTCACCCGGGGCCGAACCGTCGAACGAGACCGCCCGGTAGTACTCGCCGGGCAGCACCCCGCCCACCGCGTACCGCTGGCCGGCGGCGAACGTGTACTGCAGCGGCGAGATGGTCTGGTACGGGATGGTGTCCGGGTAGGCGGCCTGCTCCGGGTAGGCCCGCCCGTACACCGGGATGGTGGCCTTGCCGGGCCGCGGGGTCACCACGAAGCCGGTGGCCCACTTGGCGGTCGGCGCGGAGGCCGGGTTGAGGAACCACGCCTTCTGGCCGAGGTACCAGATCGCCGTCCAGTCACCCTGGCGGCCGGCGAGCGCGTACGTCTGGCCGGCGGAGGCGCGGGCGCCGTGGTCGGAGATGTACATGGTGTCCGGCGTACCGTCCGGGCGCAGCCCGAGGTCGTTGACGAGCGGGGCGTCCGGGCTCGGCGCGGTCCGCAGGATCACCGCGGAGGAACCCCGCGACGGGCACGGCTCGGCCGGCGGCCGGGGCGTCGGGACACCGGGCGGCTGCTGGTTGCAGCCGGTGAACGCCGGCCGGTTGGTGGCGAAGTCCGGGTCGATGGTGACCAGGCCGGTACGGGGCGTGCCGGTGCTGCGGAACGGCGCCTTCATCAGGTCGAAGTAGTGCGACCAGTCCCAGTACGGTCCCGGGTCCCAGTGCATGCCGCCCACGTTGGCGGCGGTGATGCCGGGCACGTTGTCGTGGCCGATGATGTGCTGCCGGTCCATCGGGATGCCGAGCTTCAGCGCGAGGTGCCGCACCAGCTTGGCGGAGGTGCGGTACATCGCCTCGGTGTACCAGGTGCCCTGACCGGCGAAGCCCTCGTGCTCCAGGCCGATGGACTTGGCGTTGACGTACCAGTTGCCGGCGTGCCAGCCGACGTCCTTGGTCTTGATGTGCTGGGCGATGTAGCCGTCCACCGAGCGCAGCGTGTAGTGCCAGCCCAGGTAGTCGGCCCGCTTCACCAGGTCGACGCTCGGGCCGAAGTAGCCCTCGGTGTCGTGGATGACGATGTACTCGATCTTCTGCTGCTTCGGCCGGTCGCCCAGGTCGTGGTTGCCGTAGTCGCCCGGGTCGTCGCTGAGCTGCTCGTACGGCGCGGGGATCCACTCGCAGGCCAGCCGCACCGGGCACTCCAGCCCGTCCGGCCGCTCGGCGTTGCGCAGGCCGAGGCGGGCCAGCCGGGAACGGTCCGGCGTCGCGGCGGTGGCGGCGAGCGTGACCCGCTGGCCGTCGTCGGTGGTCCGGCTGGCGCCCTGGCCGAGCTGGTCGTAGACCTCGTCGGCGAAGGCCGCCGCGGCGTCCGAGGTGTCCGCGCCGGAGTACCGGGCCACCGCGGCGTACCAGGCCGCCGGGTCGGTGCCGGCGCCGACCGGCCCGCCCAGAGCCTTCTGGTACGACGCCAGCAGCGCCGCGCCACCGCGGATGTTCGCGGCCGGGTCGGTGCGCAGCGTGCCCGCGTCGAGCCCGGTGAGCGCGGCGGCGGCGTCGAGCGTCTGGAGCGAGGCGGGCGGCAGCGGGGTCTCCCGCTCCGGCGCGGCGGCGGTGGCCGGGTCGAGCTTCAGCGGCCGGGAGTCGTCGCCGCGCGGGTCCTCGTCCTCGTCGACGTGGGCGCTGCCCGGCATGGCGAGGATGTGCGCGGCGTCGGTCAGGTGCATCGGGCCGTAGCCGCCGCTGGTGCTCGGCTGCCCGGGGTGGGTGTCCCAGCGGGACTCCAGATAGGAGACGCCGAGCAGCACGTTCTGCGGCACGCCGTACTCGGCCGCCGCGGCGGCGTATTGTTGTTGCCTGTCGCTCGCGGGCGCGGACGTGTCCGGCGCGGCGGTCACCGGGCCGGTCGTCGCCAGCGCGGTGGCTGTCGCCACTGCGGCGGCGAGCAGTATCCGTCTGCCCGACGGCGGGGCGGAGAGGTGCATCGAACCTCCTGGACAGGGATGGGGGTCACTGCGTCTCCACCCTCACTCCGCACACCCACGGGGGTCAATACCTTTCCAGTGAGTAATCAGCCTTGAAAGAAAATTTCACCTCCGACCTGGGTGCGGCCCGTCATCGCGTACGGAGTGTCACGCCGCTGGAAGTTGCGGATCGATAACGGTGGTCCCTACTCTGGTGAATCGTCGGCCGCACGTCTCACCGTCCAACCCGGTCGGTGACGGTCCGACACCGCCGAGTCGCCTCCGGGCGAGCCGGGGAACCAGGTACCTGGGGTGAATCCGCAGCGATGCGGTAGGGCGGCTCCCTTCCCGCCCGAATCCGTCAGCTAACCCGGTAGGCGGTACGGAAGAAGGAGTACGGACGCCCGGTGGCACTCCATGCCCCGCGGCCGTCGTCGAGCCGGTCGGTCGACCGGTCCACGGCTGTGCCGCGTACCCGCTGGTCCCGCTTCACCACAGCCCTCGCCGCCCTCGTCGGCACCGCAGTCGTCCTGACCGGCGGCGCCACGGCGGCACACGCCGAACCCTCGGTCGCCGAGATCGAGGCCCAGATCGACCGCGACTGGAACAAGCTCGAACCGGTCATCGAACAGGTGAACGCCGTACGCGAGCAGCTCGCCGCGCGGCGCAAGCAGGCCGACGTGCTCGGCCGGCAGATCGCACCCCTCCAGGCCCGGGTGGACGCCGCACTCGGTCAGGTCGGCGGGCTCGCCGCCGACGCCTACAAGGGCGACAACCTCTCCACAGTGAACGCGCTGCTGGGCAGCCGCTCACCCGGTGACCTGGTCACCGGCCTGGAACTGCTCGACCGCTTCGCGCACCGCCAGCACGAGCAGGTGCGCTCCGTCGCCGCGCTGCGCGACGAGCTGGCGGCGAAGAAGAAGCCGCTGGACGAGATGATCGCCGGGCTGGCGCGTACCGAGGCCCAGCTCGCGGCGAAGAAGAAGCAGATCGACGCCGAGATCGCCAAGTTGGAGAAGCTGCGGCTCAAGGTGTACGGCAAGGGCGGCGGCGGCCCGCTGCGCCCGGCGCCGTGCCCGGCCGGCTACCCCGGCGGCCCGGCCGGTGCGGCGGTCAAGTTCGCCTGCGCCCAGATCGGCAAGATCTACGTCTGGGGCGCGGCCGGGCCGGACCACTTCGACTGCTCGGGCCTCACCATGGCGGCTTGGGCCAAGGGCGGCGTCTCGCTGCCGCACAGCGCACGCCAGCAGCACGGCGTGACGAAGCGGATCAGCCGGGCCGAGCTGCGCGCCGGTGACCTCGTCTTCTACTACGGCGACCTGCACCACGTGGCGATGTACGTGGGCGACGGCTGGGTGGTACACGCCTCCCAGTCCGGCAAGCCGATCACCATGAAGCGGGTCGACGACGGCGACATCAACAGCTACGGCCGTCCCGGCTGAGGTGTAAGGAAGGGCCCCCCTCTTAACGCCTCCGGTAGAGGAGGGGGCCCCTATTAACAACTGCGGGTGCCGTCAGCGCGTCGGCCAGGTGCGCCAGCTCTGCCAGGACCGGCTCGGCGTCGGACCGCGCTGCCCCTGGTAACGCGAGCCGTAGACGGCCGAGCCGTACGGGTGCTCGGCCGGCGAGGAGAGCCGGAAGATGCAGAGCTGCCCGATCTTCATGCCCGGCCAGAGCGTGATCGGCAGGTTCGCCACGTTCGACAGCTCCAGCGTGACGTGGCCGGAGAAGCCGGGGTCGATGAAACCTGCTGTCGAGTGGGTCAGCAGCCCCAGCCGCCCCAGGCTCGACTTGCCCTCCAGCCGGCCGGCGAGCTGGTCACCCAGCGAGATCACCTCAAGCGTGGAGGCGAGCACGAACTCGCCCGGGTGCAGCACGAACGGCTGCCCCTCCGGCACCTCCACCATCGACGTCAGGTCGTCCTGCTGCACCGACGGGTCGATGTGTGTGTAGAGGTGGTTGTTGAAGACCCGGAACAGCCGGTCCAGGCGTACGTCGATGCTCGACGGCTGCACCAGCGTGGGCTCGAAGGGCTCCAGCGCGAGCGTGCCGGCCTTGATCTCGGAGATCAGGTCGCGGTCGGAGAGCAGCATCGGAACACCATAGCGACCGGTACGGGTGACCTGCGTGTCGCACTACATCTTCGTACACGTGTTCGATAGAGTGTCCACATGGCTTCCTGGTCCGAATTCGCCGCCGACGAGCCCCGCCTCGCCGACGAGATCCGCCTCCTGATGCAGCAGTACGGGCCGGGCTTCGGCTACCTCGCCACGGTCCGCGCCGACGGTGGCCCCCGGGTCCATCCCGTGTCCCCGGTGATCACCGACGACGGCCTGTGGTGCTTCGTCATCGACTCGCCGAAGCGCCGCGACCTCGAACGCGACGGCCGCTACGCGCTGCACTCGTTCCCGCCGGAGGAGAGCGACGACGAGGCGTACATCGCCGGGCGCGCACGACCGGTGACCGACCCGGCCACTGTGACGCGGCTGGCCCGGATCGCCCGCGCGTCGCCGCAGGGCGACTGGCGGCTGTTCGAGTTCACAGTCGAGGCGGCGATGCTGACCCGGCGTGACCCGGTGGCCCAGCCCGGCGCCGCCCCGCCGCAGGTGCGGGTCTGGCTCGACCCGCGCGGAGCCGAACCGGCCCGGCGGGAGCCGGTGGCCGCGGAGGCCCGGCGCGGCCGGCACGGCTTCGACACCCGCCGTCCGGCCGCCTGACCCGGCCCACGACGAACGGTGCCGGCCCGTCCGAGGACAGGGCCGGCACCGGTACGCGGTACGACAGGTCAGGCTGCGCGGTAGGCGTTCCACGCGGTGAGCATGCGGCTCGCCTGGCCGGCGGTGAACTGGTACATGCAGGAGTCGTACGTGTAGTCCATGAAGTTGGTGATCGGGTCCTTGCCGGCGGTCGAGCAGGTGTCGCGGCCGGTCGGGCACTGGTACGCCGGGGACGCCTCGGCCGGGGTGTCGGAGACGCTGTCGCCCGAGCCGGAGCAGCCGCCCTGGAAGGTGTGGTAGAGGTTCAGCCAGTGGCCGACCTCGTGGGTGCCGGTGTCACCCTGGTTGTAGTTGGTCGCGGTGCCGCCGGGCAGCGACTCGTTCAGGACCACCACGCCGTCCATCTTGTCCAGCGTCCGCTTCGGGAACGTCGCCCAGCCCAGCAGGCTGTCGCTCAGCTCGCCGAGGTAGATGTTCAGCGTGTTCTTGCCGCCCTCGCGCAGCGAGGTCTTCATCGAGCGCTCGGCGGAGGAGCCCTGCACGATCGGGTACCACGACGGGTTCGTCACCCGGTTGATCTTCGTGAGCTGGAACCCGAACGCGGTGGCGGCGCCGCCGGTCGAGCCCGCGTACGCCTGGTTCAGCACGGTGATCTGCTGGTTGATCATCGAGTCGGTGATGTTGCCGCCGGCCCGGGTGCTGTTCTCCTGGATGACGTGCACGACGACCGGGATCGTCACGGTGGCCAGCGGAGCGACGGCGCCGGTCCGGAAGCCGGCCCGCTCGCGCTGCGCGGCGGCGAGGTCGGCCTCGCGGTCACGGACCTGCTTGGCGGTCAGGTGGTTGGGGTCCAGCTTGGCGTTGCCGCCCTTCGCGACGCGAGCGTTCGCGTGCTCGTCGGCGTGGGCGTCGGCCGGCTCGGCGCAGACGCCGGCCGGGGCGGCCGAGAAGGCCGAGGCAGCGGGGACGACGCCGACGGCGGCGGTGCTGAGCAGCAGCGCGAGGGTCGACGTCGCGACACCGGCGGTACGCCGGGTCAGCAGGTTGGGACGGAGTCCCATGGGCCCACCTCTTTCTGACGGCGTGGCAGGGGGTGTGTCACGCCGGTTCGGAAACGTGGGGCAGACGTTACATCCCATCGACGCATTTGAGAACGCCCATACGTTTCCGACGTGCAACTTCGCGCCAGCCGGCTCCGGTGGGTGCTTGATCCACTCCAGTTCGGGGAGGTGGCGGGGTCAACCGCCCGCCGATGCCGCCACCTCGCCGAGGTGGCGCGTGCACCTGACTGCACGGGGGTGGGGGGCTTCAGGTAGAGTGGTGCCGCTGCGGGTGTAGTTCAATGGCAGAACATCAGCTTCCCAAGCTGACAGTGCGGGTTCGATTCCCGTCACCCGCTCCACCGCGAAGGCCCTGATCAGGACGACAGTCCCGGTCAGGGCCTTCGATGTTCCACGATTGCGGGCCCGGTGGTCCGCCCGGTGGCAAGCCGCCGACAGCCGACGGGCTGCACGCCCGCACCGGAGCTGACCGCTCAGCGCCGCCTACGCTGTCGCGGTGGACGTGGGCAGGGTGTGGCGGCTGTACCACCGGGACGAGCTGGCCGGCGAGATCGATGAGCAGACTCACGACTTCCCGTGGACGTACGGCCGCTTCCGTCCGCTGCCTGCGTTCGAGCCGCTGCGCCCGCTCTTCGTCGCCCGGAACGCCGCCCTCGACGCGGACGACGACGAGGCCATGATCCGGATCGACGACGAGATTCGGGTCGCCCTCACGATGACCCACCCGGACGGCCACCAGGTGGCCGAGTTTCTTCTCAGCATCGAGGGCGACGAAGCCGGCTTCCGGTGGCATGACGAGCCGTTCGAGGACGGGTAGCCCGTGCCATTAGCGTGCCATTAGGCCAGGCCAGCCAAGGTCAACCCAGGCCATCAGGGACCGCCGTGACCAGGACGCCGGCCCCACGACGCTTTGCAGCGTAAGGTCTCCGAGGCTCCATCCGACTTCGGGTTCGATACCTCAGTTCCTCACGATCCTGCTTCGGTTCAACGTCAGCCCGGTAGTAGGCGGCTCTCCACCGGGCCTGCTCGGCCGCGGAGAAGTGGTCGAGGTCGCCCGCGGCCTCGCAGCCGAGCAGGTAGCGGAGTGCTTCTGCCGCATCTTCGGAGCCGTCGGCCTTCAAGTGCGCCTTGGTGGCGTCCGGTCCCGCTCCGCAGGTGTCGTCGGACGCCAGGCGTGGAGCCGGCGCCTATGGTTCTGCGCATGAGTGAGAACGCGTTCGTCTTCCCGGCCGTGTCCAGGGCGGACGTGTTGCGACTCCTGGGTTCCCTCGGTGAGACCCAGCCTGATCAGTGGGTCGCGCCGGGCTCGGTCTTCCTCTGGCTGGTGGAGGAACACCGTGACCTGTACCTGGACTGGGAGCCCGAGATGGTGGCGGAGTTGGAGCGCGCTGTCGGCGAACGGCCGGCGTGGGCGGTCCAGGTGAACTACCGGTTGTCGCGGCGGCAGGAGGCAGTGGCAGCGATCCGAACGCTGCTCGGACGCGGTGGTGTCGCAGTGGACGACTTCGTCGGTCACGTCTGGACGGTCCAGGAAGTCGAGAGCGATTCCGTCGTCCGTGGTGCCAGATTCGGCGAGCCCCCGGTTCGCACCTGACGGGCGGACGAGGTAGGGCTGCTGACCAGGCGAGGTCGGACGTGGCGAACCAGGCCACGGCGTCGTGCTCGTCCGCCGCCCTGCGAACCGGGTGCGAGGCCGCTGCCTGTCGGCCGTCGTCGGTACGATCGCGCGATCCCCATCTGTTGATCAACGGAGAGAACTGTGCAACTGCGCCTGAAGTACGCGCCCGTCCCGGAGAACGCAGCGCGGTTCGCTGGCGACATCGTGGTGTCAGCGGCCCAGGTCAGCGGTGTCCACTTGGACTACACGCCGGACAGCCTGACGTCTGTGGACGCCATCCTCGACGGCTTTCGGGCCGAGGGCCTCACCGCTGGACAGGTGGCGGAGACTCTCTTCGGCTTCGGCTGCTACGTCGGCGAGGTGCTGACCCGCCATGCCGGTGGACGGTGGCGGGCAACGGCCGCAGACGAACTGGCCGTCGTCGGATGGCCCATGGTGGTCGAGCTCGGCGGGCAGCGCTGGTGCAATCCGATTGCGAAGGCCTTCAAGCGACTGGAGAACGGTCCGGAGGACAGCCTCCGGTACTTCTATGCCGTGTTCGCGCCGGGCCACTGACACAATCCGGCGGCTCACCGCCTGGGTTGCTCGCGTGCCCCGGGACGCCGCCTAGCCAAGGCGGATCTCCGGAGTCGGTTGAGGTGACACGTACCATCGTGATGTGCGACCCACCGATCCGGTGCGCTCCGGTTCGCCCGCTTGGGACATCGCGGTCCCGGCACGACCCGGCCGGTTGGCGGGGGTCACCATGGCGGGTTTCAGCGATCGGGCTGACGCCCCGGTAGAGGTCGAGGTCGTGCCGCACCCCGCCTTCATGGTGATCTTCGACCTCGGCGATCAGCCGCTCGTCGTCGACGACGGTGCTGGACGGCAACAGCGAGGCTGCGTCACCGCCGGACTCGCGTCACCCCCTGGCGCTCAAGGACGAGGGCAGGCCGGAAGCTTCGCGTGCCTTCAGGTGCGGCTGTCGCCTGTGATCGCGTACGCGGTCCTGGGTGCCGCATCGGAGCTGAGCGGGACCGTGACAGCCCTGGACGACCTCTGGGGGCGCGACGCCGCGCGAATCCAGGAGCGACTGCGCGCCGCCCGCTCCTGGGACGACCGGTTCGCGATAGCCGAGGTGGCGCTGGCCCGGCGTCACGACGCGGGCCGCGCGGTCGATGCGGAAGTCGCCTACTGCTGGAGGCGGATGGTGGCCGGCGGGGGACAGGTGCGGGTCGAGCGGTTGGCGGCCGAGGTCGGATGGAGCCGCCAACGGCTGTGGACCCGGTTCCGGTCCCAGATCGGACTCACCCCGAAGCGCGCCGCCCAGCTCATCCGGTTCGATCGTGCCGCCCATCGCCTCGCCGCGGGCCACAGCGCCGCAGCGGCGGCGGCAGACAGCGGTTACGCCGACCAGTCGCACCTCCACCGAGACGTCATGACCTTCACCGGAGTGACGCCCGCGACGGTGGCGAACGCACCGTTCCTCGCCGTCGACGACGTCGCCTGGCCCGCCCGGCCCTGACGGCGCCGACCTGGCGGTCGTGCCGACCTGGCGGTCGTGCCGACCACCTCGACCGCCGCCGGACCGTGGGGAGTCCGTCCTGACATTCGTTCAATCCACCGGCATGCACCGGCTGTGACAGTGAGTCCACAGCGTCTGCATCCCGGAGGACACCATGAGAGGCAAGGCTCCACTGGGCACCCGGATCCTGAGGGACACCCTGGACTGGGAGGCTCTGACCGACGATCAGGTGATCGCCGCGCGCGAGAAGGCCAACCGTGTGGCATCGTCTCGTGCCGCACGGATCATCACCGGCTTCCCGGACCGCCGCGCACGCATCGAGGCAGCCCTCATCGACCTTCCAGGTCGACGCCTGGCCCTGCGGGTACACCGACCGAAGGACACCGGCCGGAAGCTGCCCATGGTCGTCTCGTTCCACGGCGGAGGTTTCTTCGCGGGTACCGCTGCCCAGAACGACTGGCTCAACAGCCACCTCGCGGCCCGGTGCCCGGCGGTGGTCGTCTCGGTGGAATACCGCCTCGCCCCGGAGCACCCGCTGCCCCAGCCGATCGACGACGGCTACGACACCGTCGTCCGGCTCGTCGAAGATGCCGCCCAGTGGGGCGCCGATCCCGGAGCCGTCGCGGTCATGGGCGAGAGCGCCGGTGGCACGATCGCCGGACTCATCGCCCTGCGCGCCCGCAAGGACGGCCCACCGCTACGTGCACAGGTGCTGATCTACCCGGGCACGGACTGGACGGAGAGCATGACCGCGTACCCCTCCGTCACGGAGAACGCCGACAACCCCACTCTGTCGGTGTCCCGGCTACGCGCAGCCCGCAAGGTGAGCGTGCCACCCACCCTCGACCCGCGCACTGTGTCACCACTCAAGTTCGACAACCTCGCCGGACTGTCACCGACACTGGTCGTCACAGCCGCACTGGACCCGCTGGCCGATCAGGGGAGCCGCTACGTCGAACGACTTCGCGAGGACGGCACCGACGCCCACCTGACCTGCTACCCGAGAGCCACCCACACCTTCCTGAGCACTCCCGGTCTGGTGCCGGCCGCCCGGCCGGCACGCCGCGAGATAGTCGCCTTCCTGCGCAGCCATCTTCATCCGGTGCCGCGAAGCTGAGCCGGTAGGGCAGACTCGAAGGCCCTGGTCAGGAACCAGGGCCTTCGACGTCACTGCGGCCCGCTCCCCAGGGGGTTGTCTCCGGTTTGACAGGATTCAAGGCGTGGCTGATCGAGCGTCGAGATACGTGCGTCGCGGGCCGTACGCGTGTCCGTGCTGCCAGTGCCTCACGCTCGACGAGCGTGGCATGCATGGGATCTGTCTGGTGTGTTTCTGGCAGGATGACGGGACAGACGACCTCAGCGCCGACAAGTTGAGCGGGCCGAACGGGCTGACCCTGACCGAGGCGCGGGAGAACTTCGAGCGATTCGGTGCCTGTGCCGAACTGCGATCGGACTGGCCTGAGCAGTTCGAAGAATTGCGGAGCCGGCTCGCTGATGGGATGCCGGTGGATGCAGCCATCGCTCTGATGCGCGAGCGTAGCCTGGGCTGTCTGGAGTCGAAGAAACTTCTGTGGCACCTGGTGGTGCCGGATGTTCGCGCGGTGCGGCTGCTGATCGAGGACAGCGCTACTTGGGCCGATCGCCGTTCGAGAGCTGCCCGACGTGGGCGACAAGGGACGTGATCGCAATGAAGGCCCTGGCCAGGACGTGAGTCCCGCCAGGGCTTCCGACGTCACTCAGGCCACGGGCGCCCGGCGCGCCACCGCGAGAGCGGCTTGTCGTACCGCTCGGAATCGGGCCGGCTGAGCCGGCTGATGTCCTCGAGCAGCTCGGCCGACGCGTTGTGCTCCTGCAGGACGGCCGGCGCGTGTCGTATCACCCACAGTTGCAGTGCGGGGGCCCACGCGTCGATGTCATGCGAACTCGGCCACGGGAGCGCGTCGCCCCCCAGGTCGTACATCCACGCATCCATGGCCTCGACCATCTGTCGCCGGGCCGGCTCGTCGGCCAGCGCCTCCGCCCAGTCGGCCAACCACGGCGTGAGCCTGGTGGTGGCCTCGGCGAGGAACGGCAGGGCCGCATGTGCGGGCACGTTCGCGTCGGGCTCGACCAGGACGTGTACCCACCAGACGTTCAGGAACCTCCGCAGGGCGGCCTGCTGCTCCCTCGGCCACTCGTGCCAGGGAGAGACGGCGAAGAAGCGGGCCAGACTGTCCAGCCCTTCCGTCGCCACTATTCGGCCGTCGACGAGGCGCTCAGCCACCTGGGGCAGGATCCGGCGTAGCAGCGGGCCGGGATAGCGCCAGTCCGTGGTCCAGTACGTGCGACGGAGCAGGTCTTCGTCGAGCGGCACGTCCGGCGTCTTCAGCAGTGCCAGTTCCTCCGCGCTGCCCCAGTGGCACTCGCAGTTGGACTCCTGCTGGTGCGCGGTCATGCCCTGGAACGTGGCGGCCACACCCGCCAGCGCCTCGTCCAGGAGGCCGCTTGTCTCAGTCCGATCGGGGATCATGGCGAATCCGCCCTCGAGGACTCCGGAGACGTACGCCTGCCGAAGAGATTGATCTTACGGTGGAGGCGGACGGGGCGTGCACTCGATTAACGATCATCTGCCGGAGGTCGCCGAATGACACCGAGCGCTTCGCCGACGACGGACCGGCTCGCCGTCCTGCTCGACTGGGACGGGTCGGCGGGAATCGAGGTCGACTGGCCGGCCCTCACCGAGGCCGCCGGCCACCCCTTTCCTGAGGACTACCGACGCTTCGTCGAGCGCTTCCCACACGGCAACCTCGGCTTCCTGGAAGTGCTTCATCCTTCCGACTGGGGCGTACCGGACTTCCTCCTGTACGCGCGGAACTGGCATCACGCGATGAACGAGAGGGCGGAGTGCACGGGAGGGTTCCCGTACCACTTCGGCACCTCACCGGGAGACCTCCGGGTGTGGGGAGCCGTGAACCTCGACTATCTGCTCTGCTGGCACCTGAACGACGGCCCTCCCGAGCAGTGGCCGACGGTGGTCTGCGATACCGCCCTGATCGATCCGCCCGAGCCCTACGCCGGCACTGCCACCGCATTGCTTGCCGAGATCGCGGAACTGAGGAACCCGGTGCCGGTGATCGGGTACGTCACGGAGATCGACGGGGTGCCCTTCAGGTTCGTCCGGCACGAGTAGATCGGCTCGGTGGCGGCGATGAGTTGCGGGTCGTTGACGGGTCTGACGGGGGACGAGCGGAAACCGGAGGAGCGGACCCATGGGCAAGCTGATCGTGACCGAGTTCCTGACCCTCGACGGCGTGGCGCAGGCGCCCGGCGAGCCCGACGAGGACCGTGACGGCGGTTTCAACCACGGCGGCTGGCAGATGCCGCTGCTCGACGAAAAGTCCGGCGCGGTGATGTTCCAGCAGGCCAGCAGCATGGACGCGCTGCTGCTGGGCCGCAAGACGTACGACATCTTCGCCGGCTACTGGCCGAAGGCGTCCGCGGAGATCCCCTTCACCGGCCTGCTGAACGGCGTACCGAAGTACGTGGCCAGCCGCACGCTCGCCGAGCCGCTCGCCTGGGCGAACTCGACGCTGGTGTCCGGTGACCTCGCCGAGCGCGTCACGGAGATGAAGGCCCGCCACGACGAGGTGCACGTGATCGGCAGCCTGGACCTGGTGCAGTCGCTGCTGCGCCTCGGCCTGGTCGACCGGCTCAACCTGTGGGTGTACCCGGTCGTGCTCGGTACCGGCAAGCGCCTGTTCGGCGAGGGGACGGTGCCGAGCGCGCTGCGGCTCACCGAGTCAGTCACCCACGCCCACGGCACGCTGCAACTGACGTACGAGCCGGCCGGCGCGCCCGCCTACGGGGACGCGGCCGCGTAGGACGCGCGGAGGTCGAGCACGTGCCGCAGGCCGGGCTCCCCGTCCAGCTCCACCCGATGGTCCGGCACGAAACCGGCGCGACGGAGCACCGCCAGCGAGGCCGGGTTCGCCAGCGCCGCCGAGGCGACCAGCCGCCGCAGCCCGTACTCGGTGCGGGCCAGTTCGCAGACGCGCCGTACGCCTTCACTCGCGAGCCCGCGCCCGGCGGCGCGTTCGGCCACCCGGTAGCCCAGCTCGGCGCTGCCGCCTGCGACGTCGACCAGGTTGAACCGGCCGAGCACGGTGCCGTGGTCGCCGACCAGCACGTGGAAGTGGCAGGTGCCGCGTTCCTGCTCGTCCAGCAGGGCCGCGTGCCGGGCGGCGTACCCGGTGAAGAAGTCGTCGCCCCGGTCGGGGACGTACCGGGCGAAGTATGCCCGGTTCTCCCGCTCGAACCGCAGCACGGCGGGTGCGTGATGGGCGGCGAGACGTTCCAGCTCCGGCATCGGCCCAGGCTAGGCGTCGGCCGGGTAGCAGCGCAGTTCGATTGTGTTGCCGTCCGGGTCGCTGACGTAGATCGAGGTGCCGGTGCCGCGCGCGCCGAAGCGCGGGACCGGGCCGGTCAGCACGGTGAACACCCCGGAGTCGACCACCCGCTGCCAGTCGACCGGCTCCACCACGAGGCAGAAGTGGTCCACGTTGGACCCGGTCGGGTCGCCCGCGATCAGGTCGATGATGGTGCCGGCGTCGACGCGTACGGAGGGGAACGGCACCTCGCCGGCCCGCCACCTGTCGACCCGCACCGGGGCCAGGCCGAGCGTGCCGCAGTAGAAGTCGAGGGAACGCTCGACGTCGCTCACCGAGAGGACGAGGTGGTCGAAACCGGTCACCGTCACGAGATGGTTGTGCATGCGTCAACCCTGGTCCGGCGCGCCGCCGGGACCAAGCCCGATCCGGACTACGATCGTTTACCCGCAGGCAACGACGGAGGTGGTCCGGTGCTGGAGCGGTACGAGATCGAGACGTTCCTGACCCTGGCCGAGGAACTGCACTTCGGGCGGACCGCCGAGCGCCTGCGGGTGAGCACCGGCCGGGTCAGCCACGTGGTGCGCAAGCTGGAACGCCGCATCGGCGCGCCGCTGTTCGAGCGGACCAGCCGGGTCGTCCGGCTCACCCCGATCGGCGCCCGCCTGGCCGACGAGATGCGCCCGCTGGTGGCCGGCATCGAGGCGGCGGTGCAGCGGGCCGTCGACGCCGGGCGCGGGCTCACCGGCGAGCTGCGGGTGGCGTACGTGGGTGAGTCGACAGCTCCGGTGCTGCTGCGCGCGGTGGCCCTGTTCACCGAGCGCCACCCGGACTGCGAGGTGCACGTGCACGAGGCACCGCTGGCCAGCACCCGGTCGAGTCTGCTGGACGGCACGATCGACGTGCTGATCGCCTCGTACCCCTTCGACGGCATGGCGAACGGCCCGGTGCTGCTGCGCGAGCGCCGGGTGCTCGCGGTGGCCGCGGGCCATCCGCTCGCCGCCGAGGAGTCGGTGTCGCTGGAGGTGCTCGGCGACCATCCGGTGGTGCAGTACCCGGCGGTCACCTCGGCCGCGTTCAAGCAGGACCGCACGCCGGACCGCACCCCGTCCGGCCGCCCGGTGCCGAAGGGCCCGGTGGGCGGCAGTTTCTCCGAGATGCTGGCGCTCGTCGCGCTAGGGCGCGGGGTGCTGCCGGTGGGTGAGCAGGCCCGGCAGTTCTACGCCCGCCCGGACGTGGCATACGTGCCGATCCACGACGCGCCGCCGATCTGTCGCGGTCCGGTGTGGCCGGCCGGGAACACCACCACCCGGGTACGCGAGTTCGTCCGCGCGGCTGCCGACGCCAACCCGCTGCCGCCGGACTGACCCCGTCGTACCCGGCTGGCAGCATCGGCGGGATGCGGGACGAGATCCGGGCACTGGTCGAGGAACTGACACCTGGGGACGAGTTGGAGGCGCGGCACCGGGAGGCGGCCTTGGCCTGGCTGGCCGGCACGGAGGATCTCTTCCGCCGCGCCAAGCCGCGTACGCCGTCGCCGCACCTGGTCGCGTACTTCCTGCTCCGCGACCCGGCCGACGGCGCGGTGCTGCTCGTCGACCACCGCCTCGCCGGGATGTGGCTGCCCAGCGGCGGGCACGTCGAGCCGGGAGAGCACCCGGCCGACACGGTGCGCCGCGAGCTGCGGGAGGAACTGGGCGTGTCGGCGGTCTTCGCGCCGCCGTTCGGTGAGCGCCCGGCGTTCCTCACCGTCACCGAGACGGTCGGCCCGCCCGAGCACCGGCACACCGACGTGAGCCTCTGGTACGTGCTGTCCGCGGGCCGTGACCAGCGGTTCACGCCCGATCCGGTGGAGTTCGCGGGCATCCGCTGGTGGACGCCGGCCGAGGTGAACGAGGCGCCGACCGGCACGATCGAGCCGCATCTGGGCCGGATGCTCGCCAAACTGGCGGCAACGACACCTTGACCCGTCCCCTGCGGCAAGGCCCAGCGTGACCGGTGCCGGTCGCGGTGACCGGCACGAGGAGCGCGAGGGAGGCACGGTGCGGCTGCTGACCATCGGCGCGTTCGCCCGGGCGACCGGCCTGAGCGCCAAGGCGTTGCGCATCTACGACGACTGCGGGCTGCTGCCCCCTGCCGCTGTGGATCCGCACTCGGGCTACCGCTACTACGCGCCGGAGCAGGCGGACCGGGCGCGGCTGATCGCCGGGCTGCGCCGGGCCGGGATGCCGCTGGCCGAGATCCGTACCGTCTGCGGCCTTCCGCCCGCTGCCGCCGCCGAGGCGCTCGACGCCTGGTGGCGGCGGGTCAGCGCGGACACCGCGGCGCGCGGCCGGGCCGTCGCGCTCCTCGTCGACAGGCTCAGCGAGAGGGGCACCACCATGTCCGAGACCACCTTCCGGTGCGCGACGCGCTGCGAGACCGGCACGGTCCGCGACTCCAACGAGGACACCGCGTACGCGAGCGCGACGCTGCTCGCGGTCGCCGACGGCGTACGCGGTCCCGCCGGGTCCACCGCCAGTGCGGCGGCGGTGGACGCGCTGCGGCCGTTGGAGCACGCGGACGCGCCGCAGGCCGACCTGCTCGCCGCGCTTGCCGACGCGGTGACCCGGGCCGACCGGGCGGTACGCGCGCACGCCACCGACGCCGACCAGCCCGCCACCACGCTCACCGCGCTCGTACGGCGCGGCACCCGGCTCGCGCTGGTGCACGTCGGGGACAGCCGGGCGTACCTGCTGCGCGGCGGTGAGCTGTCCCGGCTCACCCAGGACCACACGTACGTGCAGACGCTCGTCGACCAGGGCCGGCTCACGCCCGCCGAGGCAGGGGCGCATCCGCAGCGGGCGCTGCTGGCCCGGGCGCTCGGCGCGGGCGCGGCGGTGGAGGCGGACCTGGCGCTGCGGACCGCGCTGCCCGGCGACCGCTACCTGCTCTGCTCCGACGGTCTCTCCGCCGTCGTGGACCCGGGAGCGCTGCACGCCGCGCTGGCCGAGGCGGACGACCCGGAGACGGCCGTCGAGCGCCTGGTCGAGCTGGCGTACGCGGCCGGCGCGCCGGACAACGTCGCCTGCGTGGTCGCCGACCTGGCGGCGTGATCCCCCGCGACCCGGGCCGGGATGTCCGGCCCGGGTCGTACCCTGGCGATCATGCGAATCGGCATCGTGATCCTGCCCGACCAGCGTTGGTCGGAAGCGCGTCGGCGGTGGGCCCAGGTGGACGAGTGGGGCTTCGACCACGCCTGGACCTACGACCACCTGGGCTGGCGTGACCTGGTCGACGGGCCGTGGTTCGACTCGTGGACGACGCTGACCGCGGCGGCCGGCGTGACGTCCGGGGTGAAGCTGGGGACGCTCGTGGCGTCGCCGAACTTCCGGCACCCGGCGGCGTTCGCCAGGCAGGTGACGGCGCTCGACGACGTGTCGGACGGCCGGGTGCTGCTCGGCCTCGGCGCGGGCGGCATCGGCTTCGACTCGGCGGTGCTCGGCGGCGAGACGCTGCCGCCCCGGCAGCGCGTGGACCGGTTCGCCGAGTTCACCGAGCTGCTCGACGCGATCCTGCGGGAGGACGGCACGACCTGGCGCGGGGAGTGGTTCACCGCCGTGGACGCGCGCAACAACCCGGGGTGCGTCCAGCAGCCTCGGGTGCCGTTCGTGATGGCCGCGAACGGTCCCCGCTCGATGCGGCTGGTCGCCCGGTTCGGGCAGGGCTGGGTCACCACCGGGCTCGGCGGCGACGACGTCGAGGCGTGGTGGGGCACGGTGGCGGAGCTGTCCGACCGGATGACGCGGACGCTGGAGCAGGCCGGGCGCGACCCGGCGACGCTGGACCGCTACCTGTCGCTCGACTCGGCTCCGGTGTTCTCGCTGACCAGCGCCGACTTCCTCGCCGAGCAGGTGGCGCGGGCGGCCCGCCTGGGCTTCACCGACGTGGTGACGCACTGGCCCCGGGCCAGCAGCTGGTACGCCGGTGACGAGGCGGTGCTGGTGGAGGCGGCGGCGCTGCTGCCGGAGCTGCGCCGGGCCGGCTAGGTGCCGACGCTGCCCTCGGTGGAGACCAGCCGGAACCGGAGGCAGACGATCCGGGTGTCGTCGGTGACCGGGGTGCCCTGCCGGGCCCAGTAGGCGCCGTGGCCCTCGCGCCACTCCTCGATCGACCGGTCGCCCTCGCCCTCGGCGCGGGCGAAGTTCCACGGCACGTCGGCGAAGCGCACCACCTCGACGCCGGTGACCTCCACGACGCCGACGAGCGCGTCGTTGTCGTCGACCAGGACCAGTCGCTCGCCGACGTACTCCAGTTCCTCGTTCTCGTCGTCGTACTCCTGGACCAGCCCGGCGGTGGCGGTCTTCACGCCGGAGAGCACGAGGATGTTGAGCCGGGTGCGCAGCTCGCCTGGTGTGCCGAGGGCGAGTGCGCGCAATCCACCGATGCGGGGCCACATGCTGCCGACGCTACGGCACCGTACCGCCGTAGCTCATCCGGTTTAGCGGCGTCTCACGGCAGCTGGTCGCCGGTGAGCAGGGCGCGCAGCCTCAGCCGCGCGGCGACCTCGGGCGGGCAGGTCGCGACCAGCGCGGCGGCGCCGATCAGGTCGGCGCCTGCGTCCCGGACGACCCGGCTCAGCGCGTCGAGCTGCGCGCCGGTGTCGACCCAGTCGTCGACCAGCAGCACCCGGTCGCCGGGGCTCAGGCGCCGGCCGTCCACGCCGACCCGCAGCCGCCGTCCCCGGTAGTCGGGGGGTGTCTGCGCCCAGCGCGTCGGCCCGACCCGGCGCCGCGCGCCACCGTCCTTGTACGCGGGCAGGAAACCGGCGCCGGCCGCGACCGCGACGAGCGGGCCGAGCAGCAGCCCGGTCACCTCGGGGGCGATCACGACGGTCGGGCGGTCCTCGGGGAACAGCCCGGCCACCGTCGGCCCGACCTGGGCCAGCACCTCGGGGTCACGCCACCAGCCGGAGATGTCGCTGACCAGGTGGGTGCTGCCCGGGCCGGGGTCGATCCACCCGAACAGCTCGACCAGGCGACGACTCAGCACGCTTTCCATCCTGGCGGATCTACGGTTGCCATCCTGGCGGATCGGTGGGCCGTTCGGCCGATCGACGCTGGCGTGATCGGCTACACGTACCAGGGTAAATGCGGGCATAGCACCATGATCACGTTGACTTCGGAAGTGCTTCTCTCGTTACGGTCCGGGCCGGTTTGTTCAGCTGACGAAAGGACCGGGCCGGTGGCTGCTAGGCACCTTCGTACCCGCAAGTTCTCCTCGCCCGCCGCCATCGCCGCGACCGCGGCGGTCGGTGTGGCGCTCGCGGTCGGCGGTACCGTCGGCGCCGTGCGGCTCACCTCCGCCGAGCCGCCCGCCGAGCCGGCCGTGGTCGAGACGCTGCCCAGCACGCCCTCCGCCACGTCGGCCGCCCCCTCGCCGAGCGCGTCCGCCTCGCCGAGCGCGAGCCTCAGCCCGTCGCCGAAGGCCACCCCGAGCCCGAAGGCGAGCCGCACCCAGGCGGCCTCCCGGAGCAAGGCCCGGACCGCCTCCCCGTCGCCGACGGCGAAGAAGACGAGCAGCCCGAAGGTCGTGGACAGCGGCTCCTGCGGCGCCTCCTTCTACGCCGAGGGCCAGATGACGGCGAACGGCGAGTCGTTCAACCCGGACGCGCTCACCGCCGCGCACAAGACGCTGCCGTTCAACACGAAGGTGCGGGTCACCAACCCGGCCAACGGCAAGTCGGTGGTGGTGCGGATCAACGACCGCGGCCCGTTCATCGACGGCCGGTGCCTGGACCTGTCCCGCGCCGCGTTCGCGACCATCGCCGCCACGAGCCTCGGCCACGTGAACGTCCGGTACGAGGTGCTCGGCTGACCGGCCACTCGGGCAGAACTTCCACGACCGACGGGCCAGGTTCATTCTCCCGTCCACGTCCATCAGGCATGCTGTCCGATGTACGCACGCAACCCTTCCAGCCGGGCCGAGGCCCGCTGAGTCCCGGATCCCGCGCCGGTCTCGGCGCGGCCCTCGCGCTGCTCGCGATCGTGGTCGCGGTGGAGCTGGCCGACGGCCGCCCGGCGCACTACCTCGCGCTGATGGTCGGCGCGCCGTTCCTCGCGGCGGCCCTGGCGTCCTGGCGGGTGGTGCTCGCGGTGGGCGGCCTCGCCACCGCCATCGGCATCGGCTTCGCCGTCGCGGAGCGGGGCAGCCCGCTGGTGACAGTCGTCAATGTGACAGCGGTCGGGGTGGCCACCGCGATCGCGGCGGCGACGGCGGCGGTACGCCAGCGCCAGGCGGACCGGATCGCGGAACTGTCCCGGCTCGCCTCGGTCGCTCAGCAGGCGGTACTGCGACCGCTCGGCCCGCAGGTCGGCACGCTGGCGGTGGCCGCCCGGTACATCTCGTCCACCGCGACGGCCGAGATCGGCGGCGACCTGTACGAGGTGATGGACACCCCGTACGGCGTCCGCATGATCATCGGTGACGTACGGGGCAAGGGGCTGGACGCGGTCCGCCTGGCCAGCATCGTGCTCGGTTCCTACCGGCACGTCGCGTACGAGCGGGCCGACCTGCGCGCGGTGGTGACCGACCTGGACCGCGCGGTGGCCCGCAACGTGGGCGACGAGGACTTCGTCACGGCGGCCCTGGTCGAGGAGCGCGGCGGCACGCTCACCATCGTCAACTGCGGGCACCCGCCACCGCTGTTGCTGCGCCGGGGCGCGGTGATCCCGCTGGAGCCGCCCGCGCCCGCGCCGCCGCTCGGCTTCATGCCCGTGGTCCGTCCCCGGGTGGAGCGGCTGGAACCGGGCGACCGGCTGCTGCTTTTCACCGACGGGCTGGGCGAGGCGCGCCGGGACGGTGAGTTCTTCCCCACCGCCGACCGGGCCTGGCGGCTGCTCGGCCACGGCACCGTCGCGGACGGGCTGGCCTCGCTGGAGACCGCCCTGGTCGAGTGGGTGCACGGCCGGCTCGACGACGACATCGCGCTGGTCCTGATGGAGTACGTCGGCCCGCGCAGCACCACCGCCACCCCGGTTCCGAGCTGGGAGGTCGGCGCCGCCGACGGATGAACGGGAAGTGTGTAATCGCTGTCACTTCCGAGATCGGCTTGTCGTTGCCTACCGGCGAGTAATACAGTCTGGAGTTACTGATCGGTAACACCTGTCCGGAAGCGGGGCCAGCGAGCATGACCCACTACAAGAGCAACGTGCGGGACCTCGAGTTCAACCTGTTCGAGGTATTCGGGGCGGACCGGACGCTCGGCCAGGCCCCGTTCACGGACCTGGACGTCGACACCGCCCGCAGCTTCCTCGGCGAGGTCGACCGCCTCGCCCGCGAGGACCTGGCTGCCAGCTACTCGGACAGCGACCGCAACCCGCCGGTCTTCGACCCGGCGACGTTCACCGCGCCGCTGCCGGAGTCGTTCAAGAAGTCGTACAAGGCGTTCATGGACTCCGAGTTCTGGCGCCTGGACCTGCCGGAGTCCCTGGGCGGCACCAACGCCCCGCGTGCCCTCTGGTGGTCGCTCGCCGAGCTGGTGCTCGGCGCCAACGCCCCGATCTGGATGTACGCCTCCGGCCCGTCCTTCGCCCACGTGCTGCACGTCGAGGGCACCGAGGAGCAGAAGAAGTGGGCCCGGCTGTTCATCGACAAGCAGTGGGGCTCGACCATGGTCCTCACCGAGCCGGACGCCGGCTCCGACGTGGGCGCCGGCCGTACCCGCGCGATCCAGCAGCCGGACGGCTCGTGGCACATCGAGGGCGTGAAGCGCTTCATCACCTCCGGTGAGCACGACCTGAGCGACAACATCGTCCACTACGTGCTGGCCCGCCCGGTCGGCGTCGAGGGTGTCGGCGGCCCGGGCACCAAGGGCCTGTCGCTGTTCGTCGTGCCGAAGTACCACTTCGACCCCGAGACCGGCGAGCTGGGCGAGCGCAACGGCGTCTACGCCACCAACGTCGAGCACAAGATGGGCCTGAAGGTCTCGAACACCTGCGAGGTCACCTTCGGCGAGCACGGCGTACCGGCCAAGGGCTGGCTGCTGGGCGAGAAGCACGACGGCATCCGCCAGATGTTCATGATCATCGAGTATGCCCGGATGCTGGTCGGCACCAAGGCGATCGCCACGCTCTCCACCGGCTACCTCAACGCCCTGGAGTACGCCAAGAACCGGGTGCAGGGCGCCGACCTCACCCAGATGGCCGACAAGACCGCCCCGCGGGTGACCATCACCAACCACCCGGACGTGCGCCGCTCGCTGCTGCTGCAGAAGTCGTACGCCGAGGGCCTGCGCGCGCTCGTCTGCTACACCGCGACCTGGCAGGACAAGGTCACGATCGCCGAGGCGGCCGGTGACGAGAAGGCCACCAAGCTGGCGAAGCGGGTGAACGACCTGCTCCTGCCGTTGGTCAAGGGCGTCGGTTCGGAGCGGGCGTACGAGCTGCTCGGTCACGAGGCGCTCCAGACCTACGGCGGTTCCGGCTTCCTCCAGGACTACCCGCTGGAGCAGTACGTCCGGGACGCCAAGATCGACACCCTGTACGAGGGCACCACCGCGATCCAGAGCCTCGACCTGATCTTCCGGAAGATCGTCCGGGACAACGGCAAGGCCCTGATGGCGGTCGCCGCCGAGATCCAGGAGCACATCGCCTCCGAGGCCGGCAACGGCCAGCTCAAGGAGGAGCGTCAGGCGCTCGGCAAGGCGCTCGCCGAGATCCAGAACATCCTCGGCGTGATGACCGGCTGGCTGGGCGAGGCCCAGGGCGGCGACACCCGCGCGCTCTACAAGGTCGGCCTGAGCAGCCGCCGGTTCCTGCTGGCGATCGGCGACCTGGTGGTCGGCTGGCTGCTGCAGAAGCAGGCGGACGTGGCGCTGAAGGCGCTGGCCGGCGAGGTCTCCGAGGCCGACAAGTCCTTCTACACCGGCAAGGTCGCCGCGGCCCGGTTCTTCGCCCGCGAGGTGCTGCCCCGCATCGGCGCCGACCGGCGGATCATCGAGGGCACCGACCTGGAGATCATGGACCTCCCGGAGGAGGCCTTCTGAGCCCTTCCGGGGGCTTTCACCCCTGAAACGTCACTCTCCCCCTCATGACGACGGCCGGCGGGCCCCAGCCCGCCGGCCGTCGTCGTGCGCGCGGCCCGGGTGGATAGGCGGCCCGGTGGCGGGTAACCGTCGCGGACCACGACCGAGTACGCCCAAGGCCATCGCACGGGGGAGTGCAGCGCACATGGGCATTGGTAGCGCCATCTTTCTCATCGCGCTCGGCGCGATCATGACCTTCGCCATCCGAGCCAACGTCTGGTGGATCGACCTGCGCGCGGTCGGCTGGGTGTTCATCCTGGCCGGGCTGGGTGTCCTGCTGACCACGCTGTGGTTCTGGCAGGACCGCCGCAAGCGGGCCCGCACGCTCATCGTGGAGGAGAACCGGCTCTCGCATCCGACAGCGATGATGCCGCCGCCGCCCGACCCGCCGCCGCCGACGGCACCGCCGTCCTGACGCCGCGTCTCAGCTGCCGATCCGGTCCAACTCGGCGAGGTCGTCGCCGGAGAGGGCCAGCCCGGCGCCGGCGACGTTCTCGCGCAGGTGTGCGACGGACTTGGTGCCGGGGATCAGCAGGATGTTCGGCGAGCGCCGCAGCAGCCAGGCCAGGGCGACGCCCATCGGCGTCGCCCCCAGACGTCCGGCGACCGCCGACAACGCCGAGGACTGCAGCGGGGTGAACCCGCCGAGCGGGAAGAACGGCACGTAGGCGACGCCCTGCCGGGCCAGCTCGTCGATCAGGTCGTCGTCGCCGCGGTGGGCCAGGTTGTACTGGTTCTGCACGCAGACGATCGGCGCGATCGCCTGCGCCTCAGCCACCTGTTCCGGCGTCACGTTGCTCAGGCCGAGGTGGCGGATCAGGCCCTCCTGCCGGAGCGCGGCGAGCGTCTCCAGCGCCTCGGCGAGCGACCCGGGCTGCGGGCCCGTGGCGTCGCCGAGCCGCAGGTTGACCACGCCGAGCGCGTCAACGCCGAGCGTCTCCAGGTTCTCCCGCACCTGCCGCCGCAGGCTCTCCGGGTCCCGGGCCGTGGGCCAGCGGCCCTGCTCGTCCCGGTCCGCGCCGACCTTCGTGACGATGTGCAGCGACTCCGGGTACGGGTGCAGAGCCTCCCGGATCAGCCGGTTGGTGACGTACGGCCCGTACGCCGCGCTGGTGTCGACGTGGGTGATGCCGAGCGTGATCGCCTCGCGCAGCACCGCCAGGGCGCCGTCGTGGTCGGCCGGTGGTCCCATGACCCAGGGGCCGGCGAGCTGCATCGCGCCGTAGCCGAACCGCGTGACGGTCAGGTCTCCCAGCGTCCAGGTGCCGCCGGGAAGGGTGGTGCGGGCCATGCGTGTACCTCTTGGCTCTCGTCGTCCGTCACGGGCACGGCCGGATCGGCGGTGCCCGGCCTCCACTATCGGGGTGTAACTTTCCGGGGGGAAGTAGGCACCTCAAAGTGCGTAGCTCACCGGCGTGACAGGAGCAGAGCATGAGCAAGGCCGAGTACGACGCGTTCCTGGCCCAGTGCCCCAGCCGGCAACTGCTCGACCGGATCACCGACAAGTGGGTCACGTTGGTGCTGGCCGCGTTGCGCAGCGACGGCTCGCACCGGTTCGGAGCGGACTGCGCCGGAGAGCCGCGGCCGAGGCGATACTCCGAGCTGTTCCGCACGCTGCCCGGGGTCAGCCAGAAGATGCTCACCCAGACGCTGCGCGCCCTGGAGCGCGACGGAATGATCACCCGCACTGTGGAGCCGACAGTGCCGGTGACTGTCACCTACGAGCTGACCGACCTCGGGTTCTCCCTGCACGAGATGATCCGGGGCCTGAAGACCTGGGCCGAGACGCACATGGACGACGTGTTCGCCAACCGGGCGGCCTACGACAGCCGGGTCTGAGCCGTCCGCTCAGGCGCGTGCGGTGTGGCGGCCGGTGATCGGCGCGTTCCCCGGCGCGAGGTCGGCCCAGCGGGTCGTCGGCCTGTGCACCACCAGGTCGGTGGTCCGTAGCCCGTCCGGGTCGGCCCGCTGCGGATCGAGCAGCGCCGACAGCAGGGAGATCCCCGGGTTGTGCGCGACGAGCAGCACCGTCCCGGCGGCCGGCTCGACCGTCCACAGCAGCTCCAGCAGCTGATCCGGAAGCGCGTCGTACGCGGTCGCCTCGTACCGCACCGCCGGGCGCGAACCCGCCGGGCCGCCCTCCGGCGGCGAGCCGGTCATGCCCATCGCCACGTCGTGCCAGGTCTGCCGGGTGCGCCGCGCGGGCGAGCAGAGCACCACGTCGGGAAGCAGCCCTTGCCGGGCCAGCCAGGCGCCGGCCGCCGCGGCGTCGGCGTGACCCCGCGCGGTGAGCGACCGCTCCGCGTCCGGGCCGTTCGCGGACTGCTCGGCCTTGGCGTGCCGCAGCAGCACCAGCGTCCGCTGCCCGTTCCTGCCGTCCGTCATACCGCCCAGCTTGCCTGATTGACGATCAAAGCGCCTGGGTATGTCGATGTGTGCCGCTACCTCATCCATGGCCGCGGCGGGCAGGAAACGCCAGCAGGACGCCAAGGAGGCGACGTCATGGGCATCGGTGCCAGCATCTTCCTCATCGCGCTCGGCGCGATCTTCGCGTTCGCCGTCGACGCCGATCTCGGATGGCTGAACCTCAACGTAGTGGGCTGGGTGCTCATGCTCGCCGGCGTCGCCGGCCTGCTCATCACGCTCTACTTCTGGAACAGCCGCCGCCGTGTGGTGGCCGCTCCGGTACGCGAGCAGGTCGTCGCCGAGCCGGTGGTGCCGGTGCGCGACGACCGCGTCGTGCGCGAGGAGTACCGCGAGGTGCGCCGTCCGGGCTCGGGCTACCCGGCCTGACCCCCGAGAACCCGAGGGCCCCGCAACGGTGCGGGGCCCTCGCGCATGTCCGGGGTCCGGCAGGTCCGGAGTACGGCAGGCCGGGGTATGCCGGGCCCGGCTCAGGCGAACAACGCGAAGTAGATCGCGATGTGGTGGCAGATCGCCGCGACGAGCGTGCAGGCGTGGAAGAACTCGTGGTGGCCGAAGACGGTGGGCCACGGGTTCGGCCGGCGCAGCGCGTAGAACACCGCGCCGACGCTGTAGATCGCGCCGCCCACGCTCAGCAGCACCAGCGCGGTCACGCCACCGGAGTGCAGGATCTGCGGCAGCATGGCCACCGCTACCCAGCCGAGCGCCAGGTAGAGCGGGGCGGAGACCCAGCGCGGCGCGTGCGGCCAGATCAGCTTGACCGCCACGCCCGCGATCGCGCCGCCCCAGACCAGGCTCAGCATGATCGTGGCCTGCCGGGTGTCCAGCAGCAGCGCGCAGAACGGTGTGTACGTGCCGGCGATGAACACGAAGATCATCGAGTGGTCCATCCGGCGCATGATCTGGTAGCCGCGTTCGGACCAGACCCGCCGGTGGTAGAGCGCGCTGGTGCCGAACAGCCCGCACACGGTGAAGCTGTAGATCAGGCAGCTCACCAGCGGCGCCCAGCCGGGACGACCGGCGGCGATCGAACACAGCACGATGCCGCAGACGAGAGCGGCGAAGAACGCGTAAGCGTGCAGCCAGCCGCGCATGCGCGGCTTCCCGATGTCGGCCGGCCGGAGCCGGAGCGGTGCGGAGGTCGTCACCTCAATAGGTTACGACGGCGTAGGTTACTTGCAAGTAGTGTGGACCGTCACCTCACCCGGCGGGAGGATGACCGGATGCTGATCCGGCCGGTCGGTGCGTACGCTCTGCTCCTCGACTGCGACGACGCGGAGCAGGCACAGGCGTGGCGGGCCGAACTGTGGCGCCGGCGCGAGGCGGGCGAGCTGACCGCCACCGAGATCGTCCCCGGCGCGGTCACCGTGCTGCTCGACGGCGTACCGGACCCGCAGGCGGCAGCCGCGCGGATCGCCGGCTGGCAGCCCCGGACCGCCGCCTCCGGCGCGGCCACCACCGAGGTCCGGGTGCCAGTCGTGTACGACGGCGAGGACCTGCCGCGTGTCGCGGACCACTGGCACGTCGACGTGCCCGCAGTCGTGGACCGGCTGCGGCGTACCGAGTTCCGGGTGGCGTTCTGCGGGTTCGCACCCGGGTTCGCGTACCTGACCGGGCTGCCGCCCGAGCTGGCGGTGCCCCGGCTCGCCACACCGCGTACCCGGGTGCCGGCCGGCTCGGTCGCGCTCGCCGGCCCGTACGCGGGCATCTACCCCGCCGCGTCACCCGGCGGCTGGCTGCTCGTCGGCCGCACCGACCTGCCGCTGTTCGACGTGCACGCCGACCCGCCCGCCCGTCTCGCTCCCGGCACCCGCGTCCGGCTGGTCGACGCGCCGTGATCGAGGTACTGCGCGCCGGGGCGCTCACCACCGTCCAGGACCAAGGGCGGCCCGGGTGGGCGCACCTCGGCGTACCCCGCTCCGGCGCGCTCGACCCGGCCGCCCTGCGCCTGGCCAACCGGCTCGTCGGCAACGACGAGCACGCCGCCGGACTGGAGATCACCCTGACCGGCTGCGCGCTGCGCGTCACCCGGGCCGTGGCTGTCGCCCTCACCGGCGCCCCGGCCGACGTGGTCGTCGAGTGGCCGGCCGGGACCGCACCGCGCCGTCCGGGGGACGTGGGACGGCCGCTCGCGCTGCCCGCCGGGGCGGCGCTGCACGTCGGACCGGCCCGCGCCGGGGTACGGACCTGGCTGGCGGTCAGCGGCGGGATCGCCGTCGAGCCGGTGCTCGGCAGCCGCGCCACCGACACGCTCTCCGGCCTCGGACCGCCGCCGCTGCGCGACGGGGACCGGCTGCCCCTCGGCACACCGGCCGGCCCACCCGCACCCGTCGACGTCCCCGTCACCGGGCCGGTCCCGGACGAGCTACGGCTGAGCGTGCGCCCCGGCCCCCGGCAGGACTGGTTCACCCCTGAGGCGCTCGACCTGCTGTGCCGCGCCGCGTACACGGTGAGCCCGGACAGCAACCGGGTCGGCGCGCGGCTGGCCGGCGCGGCGCTGACCCGCGCGGTCGCCGGCGAACTGCCCAGCGAAGGTCTGGTGCTCGGCGCGGTGCAGGTGCCGCCGGACGGCCGGCCGCTGGTCTTCCTGGCCGACCACCCCACTACCGGCGGGTACCCGGTCATCGGGGTGGTGGACGACGTGACAGCGCTCGCCCAGGCCCGGCCAGGCACTACGGTGACGTTCCATGGACCTCAACGCTGACCTGGGCGAGGGATTCGGAAGCTGGCGGCTCGGCGACGACCACGCACTGCTCGACCTGATCAGCTCCGCCAACGTCGCCTGCGGCTTCCACGCCGGTGACGCGGCCACCATGCACCGGGTCTGCGCCGGCGCCGCCGAACGCGGCGTCGCGGTGGGCGCGCAGGTCGGCTACCGGGACCTCGCCGGCTTCGGCCGGCGGCACATCGCGTACGACTTCGCCGAACTACGCGACGAGACGATCTACCAGCTCGGGGCGCTCGACGCGTTCTGCCGCCTGTACCGCACCCGGGTCCGCTACCTCAAACCGCACGGCGCGCTCTACCACGCGGCGGCCCGCGACGAGGGCCAGGCCGCCGCGCTGGTCGCGGCGATCAGCGGGTACGACCACGAGCTGCCGGTGCTCTGCCAGCCCGGCACCGTGCTGGCCCAGCTCGCCGCGGGTGCCGGGCTGCGGGTGGTGGCCGAGGGCTTCGCCGACCGCAACTACCTCCCCAACGGCACGCTCGTGCCGCGCAGCTCACCGGACGCGCTGGTGACCGACCCGGAGCAGGTGGCCGTCCGGGCGGTACGGATGGCCGTCGAGCGCACGCTGGTCGCCGTCGACGGGACGGTCATCCCGGCCCCGGTCGAGTCGATCTGCCTGCACGGGGACACGCCCGGCGCGGTGCGGTGCGCAGAGCTGGTCCGCGCCGCGCTCATCGACGCGGGGGTGACCCCCACCCCGTTCGCCTGAACGGAGCGGGGTCAGGACTCGTCCATGCCGCGCAGGACCAGCGGCACGCGGGTCGCGCCACCGGTGACCACCCGGACCGGTACCCCCCAGTCCTGCCGCGTCAGGTGGCAGGCCGCGTGCTCCACGTCGGCGTCGCAGGTCGCCGCCTGGGCGGTCACCTGGAGCACCCCCTGCGCCACGTCGCCGCTGACCACCAGCCTGCGGGACAGGTCGGTGGTCGTGCCCGCGCCCTCGACCAGCAGCTCCGGCGGGGACGCCGAGACCACCAGCCGGGTCGACGGCCCGTACGTCTCGTCGAGCTTCTGCCCCGGCGCCGGCGTGAAGATCACGTCGAGCGTCAGCTCCCCGGCCGCCACGTCGGTGGGCTTGCGCTCCAGCCGGTGCCGGGGGCCGTCCACCGTGCTCGCGCCGGCCGAGGTCAGCGCGCCCGGCGCCAGCCGGGTCAGCCGGTGCGCGGCCGACTCGACCACCAGCACGTCGCCCTCACCGGTGAGCACCAGGTCGCTCGGCTCGGCCAGCCCGTCCGCCACGGTGCCCACCTGGCCGGTCTCCGGGTCGAAGCGGCGCACGGCCCCGTTGTACGTGTCGGCGATCAGCACCGAACCGTCGGGCAGCGCGCACACGCCCAGCGGGTGCTGGAGCAACGCCTGGTCGGCCGGGCCGTCGACGTGCCCGAAGTCGAACAGGCCCTGACCGACCGCGGTGTGCATCTCGCCGCCGGAGACCCACCGGATCGCGCTGGTCTCGCTGTCGGCCACCCAGAGCCGGGCGCCGTCGGCCGAGACCGACAACCCGGACGGCTGGGCCATCCACACGTCCGGCAGCGGGCCGTCGCGCAGCGCCTCGACAGTGGTCCCGGCGTACATGCCGGCGGTCCGCTTCATCGGGTCGAACCACCAGAGCTGGTGGATGCCGGCCATCGCCACGATCACCCGGTCGTCGTACCAGGCCACGTCCCACGGGGACGACAGGTCGACGGCGCGGGCGTCGTGCGCGTGGTCGTCGACTGTCGAGCGCCACTGCCGCCCGGTGCCGGCCACGGTGACCACCTCGCCGGAGGACAGCCGTACGCCGCGCAGCAGGTGGTTGACGGTGTCCGCGACCACCACGTCGTAGCCGGCCACCTCGGCCACGTGCGGCGGCAGCAGGCAGAGCCCCTGCGGCTCGGCGAACGTGGCGGCGGAGGCAGGGCCGTCCGTACGACCCCGGGAACCGGCGCCGATGCGGCGGACCACCGTCTCGCCGTCGGCGGCCAGCTCGACCAGTGAGTGCCGGGCCGAGTCGCTGACCAGCAGGTTCCCGCCGTCGAGCGGCAGCGCCTTGCCGGGGAACCGCAGCACCGTGTCCGGCTCGGCCGGCGGCACGTACGGGCCCTCGCCCCGGTGCAGCGTGCCCTTCGCCTCGTGGGTGGCGATCAACTCGTCGATCAGCCGGGCCAGCCCTTCGGCGTGCCCCTCGCCGGCCATGGTGGCGACCACGTAGCCCTCGGGGTCGACCACGGCGAGCGTCGGCCAGGCCTTGGCCGCGTACTGCTGCCACATGTCCATCTCGGCGTCGTCGAGCACCGGGTGGTGCACGCCGTACCGCTCGACGGCCGCGGCCAGCGCCGCCGGGTCCTTCTCGTGCTCGAACTTCGGCGAGTGCACGCCGATCACGACCAGGACGTCGCCGTACTTGTCTTCGAGCGGGCGCAACTCGTCGAGCACGTGCAGGCAGTTGATGCAGCAGAAGGTCCAAAAATCAAGCAAAACGATCTTGCCGCGCAGGTCAGCCAGTGTGACGGCCTTGCCGCCGGTGTTCAGCCAGGCCCGACCTCGCAGTTCCGGTGCCCGTACGCGTGCGCTCATGCCCCCATCGTGCCGCACCGGCCGGGCGCGCTCCCGGCGATCCCCCGGTGAGCAGAGGCACACCGGAACGGAGCGGAGCGCCCACCCCGGCGAGGGGTGGGCGCTCCGCGTACGTGTGGTTACTGGCCGGCGGGCTTCAGGCAGAGCACCCGGGTGGTCCCGCCGCCCTCGACCGAGACCGAGGGCTGCGACAGATCGGCGCACTTGTCCTTGTTGTCCACCTTCGACACCACGCTGAACGCGCCCGGCTCGCCGCAGTCGGCGGCCACGGCGCTCGTGCCGGACTGCTTCACGCAGGAGCCGACGGCCGGGTCGAAGCCCGCCGACTTGTCGCCGCCGACCTTGCCGAGCAGCGTGAGCAGACCCAGCGGTACGGCGAGGATGAGCACCGCCGCGATCAGCACGGCGGCGAGCACCCGGCCGTTGCGCACCTTCGGCGGGGGCGCCTCGGTCTGCGACTCGGTGGCATCCGGCTTGAACGCGTCGAAGCGGCCCTGCTCCGGCTCGGTGCCGGGCCCGTCCTGCGCCCACGCCGGCGGGGCCTGCTGGGGCGGCGGGAAGGCGTTCGGGCCCGCCGGGCCCTGGCCGGGCACCGCGACCGAGGCGCGTCCCCCGGCGGACGGGCCGAACCGGTCCGGCTCGCCGAACGGCTCCGGCCGGCCGGCCGGGCTGCCGAACGCCGCCTGCTGCCCACCCGGACCGCCGAACGGGTCGGGCTGACCGCCCTGGTTGCCGTACGGATCCTGGTGACCGCCCGGACCGCCGAACGACTCCTGCTGACCGCCGGGACCGTACGGGTCCGGCCGGCCACCCGGGCCGCCGAACGCGTCCTGGCCGCCGGGAGCGCCGTACGGGCTCTGCGGGCCGCCGAACGGGTCACGGGCGGCGTCGGGCTGCTCGCCGCCCGGGTGCACGCCGTTTGCGGGGCGGGTGTTGCCGGGCGGGTCCACGAAGGACGGCACACCGACCGGGAACGACGGCGGCGCGGCGGGCGAGGAGGGTGCTCCGGCGTACCCGTGCGGTCCGTCGGCGTCCTCGGACCGCGACTGCGGGCCGGGGAAGCCGTTGCCGTGCGGCCCGTCCTGGCCGGGGAACCCGGACTCGTCCTGCTCGGGGGCGTCCTCGGGCTCCGGGCGGGCGGGTCGCCCGTACACGCGGGGCTGCGGCGTGGGGCCGCCGGTCGGCAGCGGCTGGTCGGACGGCGGGGTGACCCGGCTGGCCACCGGCACCGACGCGCTCGCCGTGACCGGGCCGCCCTCCGGGGAGGTACGCGGGCCGGGAACGGCGGGCGACTGCGGCTCCTCCGGGCGGGACGCGTTCCAGCCGCCGTCGCCACGCTCCGGCTCGTACCCCTGGGGTTCGGGGCCCGGGTGGTCGGCGGGCGACGACGCGGCCAGCGCGGCGCCCGGCACCCGCTGCTGCTGTGCCGGCAGCGGCACCGCGTTGCCGGGGGAGATGCCCGGCGCGGGCGCGGGCTGGTAGGCCGGGGCGGAGTCCTCGGACCGGCCCCACGCCTCGGCCTGCGGCCACGGCTCGGGCGACGGTGCGGCCGGACGCTCGTCCTGGTTGCCGCCCCAGCCGGCGGGCGCGTCTGACGACGGCGCGGACACGCTCGCGCGGGCCTCGACCGGCGCGGCGGCGCCCCAGGCGGGCTGCGCCTGCTCGTCCGACGGCCGCGCGGGTTCGCGCTGCTGCGGTACGGCGGCGCCGTCGCCCCAGCCGCCGGACTGCCGGCCCTGGTTCGGCTCCCAGC
>NZ_JBXUOV010000032.1:0-42648 GCF_057196585.1 Micromonospora sp. ATLC20 | reverse complement strand
GCCGAGACCGGCCCGCCCGCTCGACGAGGCCGCCGGGGCGGCTGCCGGACTGGCCGACGAGCCGGCGCCGGCGGCGGGCGCGACAGCCGGATCGTCGTCGCCGCAGGCAGGGACCGTCGCCGTCGCCAGGGTGAGGACGAGCAGAGTGACAGCCGACTTCACGCGCACCGCCCGATGCTAGGAGGACCGCCCGCCCCGGCACGACTCCACAGCCGATCCTTAACCCGCCGCTAAGCCGGCGGCCGGCGACCGGGCGGAAGCAACGCGGCGGCACCGGCGACCGAGCACGCCGGTCAGGCGTGCGAGAGCGCGAACGCGACCAGGAAACCGAGCACTGTGATCAGCCCGACCAGCAGGTGCGCGTCGGCGAACGCCTCCGGGACCATGGTGTCGGTGATCATCGCGAGGATCGCGCCCGCCGCGAGCGCGGTGATCGTCGCCAGCACCTCGGGCGGCGCGCCGCCCAGCAGTGTGTATCCGGCAAGCGCCGCCGCGCCGGAGATCAACGCGATGGCCGTCCACAGCCCGAACACGTAGCGCCGGGTGCGCCCGGCCTGCCGCATGCCGGCCGCGCTGGACAGCCCCTCCGGCACGTTGCTGAGGAACACCGCGATGACGGTGACCAGGCTGACCGGGCCGCCGGCGAGCAGGCTCGCGCCGATCACCACCGATTCGGGTACGCCGTCGAGCAGCGCGCCGACAGCGATGGCCGTACCCGAGCCGGGCTGCTCCTGCTCGGAGGGCTGCTCGTCGCCGGAGCGCTTGCGGTGCCGCGCGCCGTGCCGGGCCAGCAGCACGTTCGCCCCGGTGTACGCGAGCGCGCCGATCGCCGCGCCGATCACCACCGGCCGCAGGCCGCCCTGCTCGTGCGCCTCGTCGATCAGCTCGAACGAGACGGCGGAGAGCAGCACGCCCGCCCCGAACGCCATCACCGAGGCGGTCATCCGGCGCGGTACGCGCGCGAAGAACCCGACGGCCGCCCCGATCAGCAGGGCCGACCCGGCGAGCAGGCCCCAGAATCCCGCTTCCAGCCACTCCGGCACGCGCTGGACCCTACCCCCGGACGCGTGCCGCCAACCGGGTCAGAAGTCGGCGAACAGGTGCGGAAGTTCGCGGGGGAAGAGGCGGCGCAGCTCACCGGCCGCGTCCACGGGCACCTCACCCAGTCCGCGTACGACCACCTCGGCCGGGTCGAGCACCCCGTACGCCAGGGCGGACAGCCCGGCGGCGGTGAGCCGCGCGGTCGGCACGCTGCCCTCGGCGGCGGTCGGCGCCGGCAGCACCGCGAGCTTGCCGGTGGTGCCGTCGAGCAGGTGGCGACCGGCGAGCCAGCGGTCGCCTACCACCTCGACCAGTACCCGGCCGACCCCGACCGGCTGCTCGGCGAGCGCGTCCAGGCTGAGCAGCCGGGCCATCGGCGCGGTCGGGTCGGGCCGGGCCACCCGCGCCTCCACCTGTACGTCGAGGTCGGTGAGCCACAGCTCGGGCAGTTCGTCGGGGGTCACCTGGACGCTGATCCGGGCCACCTGGTCGACGTGCCGGGCGAAGAACTGGAGCACCGACGCGCGGGCGTACGCGTCGTCGACCAGCAGGTCGTCGGCGAACAGCGTGCCGGCGTGGTCGTCGATGCGGTAGGTCACCGCGCCGACCGTCTCGCCGCCGCGCACCACGGCGACCAGCCAGCGGTCGTCGCGGTCGCGCAGCCCGACCGCCCGGAAGTCCGGGAAGACCGCGAAGCCGTGGCGTTCGCGCAGGCACCGCTCGGTGTACGCGCGCCACCGCGGATACCCCGCGCCGATCCGCTCCCAGACCAGCTCGTCGGGCAGCTCGGCGCGCAGCAGCGGCGCCAGGTCCGCCGGGTTGAAGATCGCGGTACGCCGCCGGGGCAGCCCGATGTAGCCGAAGCGCTCGTAGAACGAGGCGCGGAACGGGTGCAGCGCGGTGAGCTGGTGGCCCTCCTCGCGCACGCCGTCGAGGAGCTGCTGCATGAGCGTGCGGACGTGGCCGCGCCGGCGGGCCAGCGGATGAGTGGCCACGCCGGCGACACCGGCCATCGGCAGCACCGCGCCGCGCAGGTTCTGCCGCATCGGTATCGCCGACACGGCCGCCGCGGTGACCCCGTCCTCCTCGGCCACCAGCGTCGTGTTCCCGGCGTTGTACGGCAGGTACGCGCGGAACTGGTCGGTCCGGGTGGCGCCCATCGGCGAGGCCTCGAACGCGTACGCCTGGAGCGGGAAGCTGGTGGTCAGTCGTTCATCGGCGGCCAGCCGGCGAATGTGCATCCGTTCATCCCAACCGCACCCGCCGTGGTGCGCAACCGGAAAGGGCGCCCGCTCACGCCTGGGTGACGTCCGAGATGACCACAGTCACGTTGTCCGGCGCGCCGGCCTGGTGGGCCAGTTTCACCAGTTGCTCGCCGCACTGCTGGCGGTCCCCGTAGGTGGCGAGTGCCGCCGCGATGGCGGCGTCCTCCACGTAGTCGGAGAGGCCGTCGCTGCACAGCAGCAGCCGGTCGCCGGGGAAGACGGTGAGTGCGCCGACGGCGGGCGGCGCGTCGGAGCCCTGCACCGCGCGGGTGACGAGCGAGCGCTGCGGGTGGTGCCGGGCCTGGTCGCGGGAGAGCGCGCCCTGGTCGACGAGCGCCTGCACGAACGTGTCGTCGCGGGTGAGCTGGGTCAGCTCGTGGTCGCGCAGCAGGTAGCAGCGGGAGTCGCCGACCTGGGCCAGGACCAGGGTGTCGCCGGCGAGCAGGCCGGCGGTGAGCGTCGTACCCATGCCGTCGCGGGCCGGGTCCACCGTGATGGCCGCGCGGATGCGCTGGTTCGCGGTGCTGACGACGGCGCGCAGCGCGTCGGCCGCCTCGTCGGCGCCGGTGGGCGGCGTCAGCTCGTCCAGGATCCGGATGACGATCTCGCTGGCCACCTCGCCGGCGGGGAGCCCGCCCATGCCGTCGGCCACCGCCACGAGGCGGTCACCGGCGAGGGCGGAGTCCTCGTTGTTGGTCCGGACGAGGCCGACGTCGTTGAGGATGGCCGAGCGGAGGATGAGCGTCATGACGACAAGCTTGCCAAGAAGAACGGGTCCGCGTCTGCACGCGCTGGCGGGTCTGCTGAAAGAAATGTCATCAGCTTGCATCCTGGGTATGCGTCAACTGTCCGGTGTGGACGGACGAGGATAGCGCAGCAGGAGGCTCGCGTGGACCTCCTCCTCGCCCACCGCCGCGTAGGTGTGCGGCACGTCGGAGGACCACCGCAGGTAGCCCCCGGGACCGGCGGTCAGCGGGGCGTCGGCCGGGCCGGCGCGGAGCACGCCGGAGAAGACCGTCACGTGTTCGGTCACGCCGTCGGAGTGGGCGGGGGAGAGCTGCGCCGGTCCCGGTGCGACCCGCATCCGGTACAGCTCGTATGTCGCCTCCCGGTCGTCGAACACCTCCAGCAGCGTGGCGCCGACCGCGGCCCCGCGTACGGTCGGCGCCTGGTCGGGCGCGGAGAGCACGGCGGTCAGCGGTACGCCCAGCTGCGCGGTGATCGCGTACAGGGTCTCCAGCCGGGGGTTGCGCACACCGTTCTCCAGGCCGGAGAGCGTGGCCTTGCCGACGCCCGCGAGGCGGGCCAGCTCGGACAGGGAGATGCCCCGCTCGGTGCGGAGCGAGCGGATGCGCCGGCCCACCTCCAGGGCGCCCCGGTCGTCGGCTGGTGCGGCGGCTGTCATGGGGGCTATCGTGCTACACCGTGCCGTTCCGTAAACGGAACGGTCGGAGGAGGAGAGCATGGGCGGTCGGCTCCAACCCGTCCTGGCCGGCGTGGTGACCGCCCTGGTCGGCTTCGCCAGCTCGTTCACAGTCGTCCTGGCCGGGCTGCGCGCGGTCGGCGCCGAACCGGACCAGGCCGCCTCCGGCCTGCTCGCGCTCTGCGTCGCCAGCGGCGCCTGCGCGGTCTGGCTCGGCCTGCGGCACCGGCTGCCGCTCGCCATCGCCTGGTCCACGCCGGGCGCGGCGCTGCTCGTCGCCACCGGACCGGTCCCCGGCGGCTGGCCCGCAGCGGTCGGCGCCTTCCTGGTCGCCGGATTGCTGATCATCGCGGCCGGGCTGATCCCCGCGCTCGGCCGCGCGGTCGCCGCGATCCCGGCCCCGATCGCCTCCGCCATGCTCGCCGGGGTGCTGCTGCCGCTGTGTACGGCGCCGGTACGCGCCCTGGTCGAGGTGCCCCGGCTCGCCGGGCCGGTGGTGCTGGTCTGGCTGCTGCTGCACCGGTTCGCCCGCCGCTGGGCGGTACCCGGCGCGCTCGCCGTGGCGGTGGTCGCGATCGCGCTCACCACCACCGGGCCGGCCCGGCTGGACGCCGCACCCGTCGTCGCGCTGACCGCACCGGCCTGGACGCTGCCCGCCGTCGTCGGGCTTGCGCTGCCGCTGTTCCTGGTCACCATGGCCGCCCAGAACGTGCCCGGCACCGCAGTGCTCGCCGGGTACGGCTACCGGGCCCCGCTGGGCTCCGCACTGCGGGTGACCGGGCTCGCCACCGTGCTCGGCGCCCCGGCAGGCGGCCACGCGGTGAACCTGGCCGCGATCACCGCCGCGCTGGCCGCCGGCCCGGACGCCCACCCGGACCCGGAGCGGCGCTGGATCGCCTCGGTCACCGCCGGGATCGGCCTGGCCCTGCTCGGTCTGAGCGCGGGCGTGGCGACCGCCCTGGTGCTGCTCTCCCCGCCGGTGCTCGTCGAGGCCGTCGCCGGGCTCGCCCTGCTCGGCGCGCTCGCCGGAGCGGTCACGGCGGCGGTCGCCCAGCCGGACGCGCGGGAGGCGGCGGTGGTGACGTTCGTGGTGACCGCCTCCGGGGTGAGCCTGCTCGGGGTGGGCGGCGCGTTCTGGGGACTGGTCGCGGGCTGGCTGATGCTGCTGCTGTTCCGCCGCCGGGCCGCACCCCCGCCGGTCGAGCCGGCCGAGCCGGAACCCGCCCCGTCGGTTCCCGCCCGCTCAGGGTGACAACTGTTAGCGTGACGTACGCAGGAGGCCCGCGAGGGTTCCCGCAACCGCCTCAGGGCCCGCTCTCACGCGGGCCCTTTGTGCCTCACCCACCCGGTTGCTCAGCCCATCGCTGTCTGCTGAGGCGGAAACCGCAGTTCGAGTTCGACCGTCTGAACATTCTCCTGACTCACTGTTATCGGTGCTGGCCGCCCGATGTGGTAGCCCTGAGCGAAGTCGACCTCGGCCGCGTGCAGAAGGTCCATCGTCTCCTTGTCCTGGACGTACTCGGCGGCGACACGGATGCCGAGCGTGTGACACAGTTCGACAAGCGCCGACACCACAGCCTGGTCTGCCGGGGATCGGCAGAGGTCGACGATGAACGCTCCGTCGATTTTGACGAGGTCCACCGGCAGGTACTTCAGTTGAGCGAGAGCGCCGTAGCCGGTGCCGAAGTCGTCGAGCGCGAGGTGGCACCCGATTTCCCTGATTCCCGTGGCGAAGGTCAGGGCCTCGTTCCGATTCTCGATCAGCGCGGTTTCGGTGATTTCGAATGTCAGGCACTCCGGCTTGACGCTGTGCCGATTGATCGCCTCGGTCACGAAGGTGAGTAGACCCGGGTCGGCGAGCGATTTTCCGGAGACGTTCACTTGATAGTGGGAGGTCTGGGCTCCGCGGCCGATCAGTTCCAGAGCATGATCGATGACCCATTTGTCGACGGACAGGATCTCACCCACACGCTCGGCCATGTCGAGGAAGGCCCACGGCGCGACCGGTTCGCCGGTGTCACTCCGTATCCGCAGCAGAATCTCGTGACGGGCGATCTGGTTGAGTGCGAGATCGGTGATGGGCTGGGCGTACAGGGCGAAACGGTTCGTCGAGACAGCGCCGAGAATCCGCGAACGGCAGCGCTCCGTCCGCTCCCTCTCGGCGGCCGGATGCTCCAGGACCTTGACGTCGGTCGCGCTCCGGCGTGCGTCGCGGGCCGCGTGCTCGCCGTCGATGAGAAGGTCGAAGCCGGTGTCCGGGATGTCGCTGCCGAAATGGACCACACCGGCTGAGATGTTGAGCCGCAGTGGCTTCTGGCGGACGCTGAAGAGATGATTCCGGAACTTGTCGACGATCCGCGCAGCCAGGCTCTCAGCCGCCCCCGCTTGTTCCTGTCGGGCAAGTAGCAAGCCCCACGAGCCGGAGCCCACCAGGCCGCTGGTCACGTCATGCCCGACGACTGTGCGCAGGGTCCGGGCGATGTCAGCCGTCAGTTGGTCCCGGTCCTCGTCGGTGAGCGCGTCAGGCATGCGGGTGGCGGGCTCGGTCGTGACGACGATCAGGGCGCCGCCGGTCGTGCGACGCGCCCTGTCGACCTCGTCGATGACATAGCCCCGGGTCTGTAGTCCGGTGAGCACGTCCCGTACGGCCAGATCGGCGCCGAGCATCTGACGGCGGATGGCGAGCCGACGCTGCTCCTGGCGAGCGAGCTCGAGCGCGGTGACGTCCTCGCCCGTGGCGATGACGCCGACCGGCCGGCCCGCCTCGGTCAGGATCTCGAGGTGGCAGGACACGTGGCGGATGCTGCCTCCGGGTTGGACCACCCGGAAGCCGATCTCGTCGGGACGGCTCTGCTCCCACGCCGTCCTCACCACGTCGAGGACACGCTCGACATCAGCGGGATGGACGAGTTCGAAGAGCGTCCGCGGGGTGAGGCGGAGCGTTCCGGGCGCGTGGCCGACGATCATCGCCATCTCGTCGGACCAGGAGAGCCGCTCGGAATGTTCCGTCTGGCCGGCGCCGAGCAGCCAGGTGACCGTGCCCCGCTTCGCGAGCTGGGCGGCGCGCGCCACCCGGGTGGCCTCGTCGGCGTCCCACGTCAGCGGGTCGACGAGGTCGGCATCCACGATGATCTTGTAGCCCTCTGTCAGGGAGAGGTCGTACTGACTCTGCACCGTCCGTGCGACACGTCGGGCGCGGGCGAGTTCGAGAGGGCTGGGCCTGGTCTCGGCCAAGGTCAGGATGTCATCGAGGTCCACGGCCCGCCCCCTGACGCCGGTCGCGCTCCGAACGGGTGAAGCCTGCTTCCTCGGCCAGTTCGCCCAGCCTCTTCTTGGCGGCGGTCTTGTAGGAGCGGACACTGTTCTCGGTCAGCCCGAGAATGCTTGCGATCTCCTGGTTGGAGAAGCCCTCCCGCGACATCTGGAACACTTCGGCGTGCCGTGCCGGTAGCTGGTGCAGCCAGCCTCGCAGCGTCTCCTGCGCCTCCCACACGTCCGCGATGTCCGAGTGGGACGACGGTGGCAGGTCTTCCGGTGCCACCGCGGCTTCCCGCTGGCGCCGATCGTGGTCCTTCAGCATCTTGAAACGGGCCGTGCTGATGATCCAGCCGGCCGGTTTGACGTGCTCGCGAAGCTTGGGCCACTCGACTCGGCCGTGCAGATACGCTTCCTGAAGGGCGTCGTCCACCGCTTGACGGTCTCGACACGTCGCCCTGAGGATCCGTTCGACCCGGTAGTAGGAGCCCTCGGCGAATTCGGCGAACTCCCGGTCGTGGAGCGCTTTCAGGCGGGCTGCCTCCGCCTCGCGCAGAGCGTCGCTGTCGGCGGGGCCCGGTGTCAGAGCGGCCGTGCCCTTGATGTCGGTCACGCCGCCTCCTCGACGGCCTCGGGCTTCGACGCGCTGCGTCCGCCCAGCTCGACCTCTCGATGCCCGTCGCGGTCGCGTTCCACGATCCGCACGACGTCATGGTCGGCCTCCGCGAGCCGAATCAGCCATGTCACCCGGGCTGTGGTGCGTGTCGTCGCCTCGCGTTCCTCGTTTATCCGGGCCCGGTATGCCACATAGGCTCGCACCAGGCCGGCGACCACTCCGGCGACTGCTGCAGCCACGGCCACCACCTGGTATCCGGTGAGCGGTTCCGCCAGCGCTTCGTTCATCGTTCCCCCTCGACCCCCTTGGTTCGCCAAATAACTATCCGTGGCGGAGGGTCGATGTAGATACGTGAGCGCGCGCAATGTTTTTGAAGATCAATGATCAAGGCATTCATCTGCGATTAGAGCGCAAAGTCACGCCATTGGGACTCTGTGCAAGCGGATTGGTGAGCGCCTTTTCGGGGCAACTTGCATTGATCATTGATTACCGTGGGTGATAAATGCATCACCTCTGCCGGGGCTCACTCCTCGGCGGGCAGCTCCGCGGCCGGGACGGTGAGGCGTACCGCGCCGTCGCCCACCGCGGCGATCCGGTCGGCCAGCACGTAGACCGCGCCGGTGCGGACCAGTTCGGTGGAGACCTTGAGGTAGCCGTCGCGCAGCAGCCGGGCGGCCAGGTCGGCCGGTACGTCGGGCTCCTCGACCGCCGCCGACTCGATCAGCTCGTCCAGGCTGCTGCCCGGGTCGACCGGGGCGGGCGCCTGCACTGTCACCGCGGCCGGGTCGCCACGCTGCACGAGATCGACTGTGCCCACCTCGACGCCTGCGGAGTCGACCACCCGCATGCCGGTGGTGACCCGGGAGACGGTGTCCTGCTGCTGGCTCATGCAGAAGCGGTTCCCGGGGCGCGCGGGCGCTAAACGGACGGGGCCCAGCCGCCCGGCGGGCGGGGGGACAGCTCGCGCCAGGTGTCGGTGCCGTCCAGCAGCGCGCGGACCGTCTCCTCGGCCTCCTCGACGCTGGCGTGCTCGTAGAACCGGGAGACCCCCTCGGCGCCGCCGGCCCGCTGCTCCACGTGCCAGCGGTCGCCGTCCACCCGGAGGAAGACGTCACGCCGGGCGAGGCGTCCCCATTTCCCGTTCCACCAGTGCCTACGCTGCTCCATGCCCGGACTCTATCGAACATGTGTTCGATAGACGTCGGCCCCCGCGGGATTCCCGCGAGGGCCGATCGGCTATGGCGTCAGCGCGGCGCGGGCGGCTCCTGCCGGCGGCCGAGCGCGTCGTCCAGGGCGCTGCGCTGGCCGGGGGTGCCGTGGTTGCCGGCGAGCAACGCGTCCCGGATCTCGGTGAGCAGCTTGACCTCCTCGCTCGGGGCCGACGGCGGCGGCTCCTCGCCGCGCTTGCGCCGCTCGGCGAGCCTGTTCATCGGGTAGACGACGAGGAAGTACAGCGCCGCCGCGGTGAGCAGGAACGTGATCGCCGCGTTGACGAAGGCCACCCAGTCGAACGGGATCTCACGGAACGTCGGCGTCGAGCCGGTGAGCCCGTTCTTGCTGCCGGTGATCAGCGCGATGAACACCCGCACCAGCGGTTCCAGGAACGACTTGGTGAGCTGGGTCACCACGCCGGTGAACGCGGCACCGATGACGACACCGACCGCCAGGTCGACGACGTTGCCGCGCATGATGAAGTCTTTGAAGCCCTTGAGCATCCGTACTCCCGTGCCCTGATGAGTCTGCGTCGGGGACAACCTATGCCTCGGCGGGCCCTTCGAGAAAAGCACCGGCCTCGATCGCCGCCCGCTGCGGGTCGCCGTCCCGGATCGCCTCGACCAGCCGCCCGTGGTCCACGTACCGCTCCGGGGTCAGCGCCTCGCCCATCGCCTGGGCCACGGTGCTGCGCAGTGCGGCGCCGACCGACGCGTACAGCTCGGCGAGCATGGCGTTGTGCGCGGCGGCCACCACGACCGTGTGCAGCGCGGCGTCCGCCTCGACGAACTCGTCCACCCGGCCGCCGCGCCACGCGGCCTCGCGGGCCGCGAGCGCGCCGTCGAGCGCCGCCAGGTCCTCGGGGGTACGCCTCAGCGCGGCGAGCCGGGCGGCCTCCACCTCGAACGCGCGCCGGACCTCGATCACCTCGGTCATCCGGTCGTCGGTGAGCCGGCGGGCCACCACCGGCGCCAGTTCGTCGGTCGACACCACGTAGGTGCCGGAGCCCTGCCGGCACTCCAGCACCCCGGCGTGCACGAGCGCCCGGACCGCCTCACGAACGGTGTTCCGCCCCACACCGAGCGCGGCGACCAGTTGCGGCTCGGTGGGGATGCGCCCGCCGACCGGCCACTCGCCGCCGAGGATCCGTTCCCGGAGCTGCTCGATCGTCTGCCGGACCCGGTGACCGCGCGGAGGCACGGCGACGGAATCCCGGGCGGGTGTCACCGGTTACACCTCGTGCCGAAATTCATCCCATGATTGTAGGTTCGAGGTCATGACTCCGCCACCTGCGCCCGCCGCGACAGTGCCCGCCCCGGGCGTCACCGCCGCGTCGGGCCGATCCCCGGCGACCGGCCCGGTCCGGGGCGGTCTGCTCGTCCTGGCCGGGATGCTGCTCGTCGCGCTGAACCTGCGGGCCGCGGTGACCAGCCTCGGTGCCCTGCTCGACGAGATCCGGGTCGGGCTGGGGCTGTCCGGCGCGATGGCCGGCCTGGTCACCACACTGCCCACCATCGCGTTCGCCGGACTGGGCGCGCTCACCCCGTGGCTGGTCCGCCGCTGGGCCGCGCCCCGGGTGCTGGTGCTGGCCATGCTGGCGCTCACCGCCGGGCAGGTGCTGCGCGCGGTCACCGGCTCGGCTGCGGTCTTCGTGCTCACCAGCGCGCTCGCGCTCGCCGGCATCGCGGTGGCGAACATCCTGCTGCCGATGCTCGTCAAGCAGCACTTCCCGCACCGCACCGGACTGGTCACCGGGGCGTACACGATGGCCCTGACGGTGGGCACGACGGTGGCCGCTGCGGCAGCCGTGCCGGTGGCGCACGCGTTCGGCTCCTGGCGGGCCGGACTCGGCATCTGGGCCGGGCTGGCCGCGCTGGCCGTAGTCCCGTGGGTGCCGCTCGCGCTGCGGGCCCGCGCCGCGCGACGGAACGCGCCCCCGGCGGTGGCCGTCGCCACCCCGGCCCGGGTGCAGCCCGCCCGGACCCGGCTCGGCTGGGCCATGGCGGTGTACTTCGGGGCGCAGTCGCTCAGCGGGTACGCGATCATGGGCTGGCTGGCCCAGCTCTTCCGGGACGCCGGCTACCGGCCGGAGGCGGCCGGGCTGCTGCTCGCCGGCGTGACCGCGCTGGGCGTGCCGGTGGCGCTGATGATGCCGACGCTCGCCGGCCGGCTGGCCACGCTGCGTCCGTTGGTGCTGTCGCTGACCGTGTTCTCCGCCGCCGCGTACACCGGTCTGGCGCTCGCCCCGCACGGCCTCGCGCCGCTGTGGGTGCTGCTGCTGGCGCTCGGCCAGGGCGCGTTCCCGCTCATCCTGACCACGATCGGGCTGCGCGCCCGGACCGCCGAGGGCACCGTGGCGCTGTCCGCGTTCGCGCAGAGCACCGGGTACGTGATCGCGGCACTCGGGCCGCTGCTGGTGGGCATCCTCTACGAGGCGACCGGCGGCTGGACCGCCCCGCTCGGCTTCCTGCTGGTGGCGCTGGCCGTGCAGACGGCGGCGGGCATGGTGATCGCTCGTCCCCGCTTCATCGAGGACGAGCGCTGAGCGGGATCGGTCAGGAGGAGGCTGGGGTGGGATCGCCCGCGACGGCCTGCTCGACCGTCGGGTACGTGTGCAGCACCTCGACCAGACCGCTGACCTCGAGGATGCGCAGCACGCCGCGCTGCGGTGCGGCCAGCCGGACCACGCCGCCGACCTCGTCACAGTTGTTCTTCGCCCGGACGAACACCGACAGGCCGGTGGAGTCGCAGAACGACACCTCGGCCAGGTCGAAGACGAGGCGGCTGCGCCCCTTGTCCAGCAGATCCGTGATCTGGTCCTGGAGCTGCGGTGCCGTGGCCATGTCCAGCTCGCCCGCGACCGACACGACGACCACGTCGCCGCGCTGTTCCGTGTGCACCGTCAAGGACATTCGTCGACCTCCTGTGTTCGGGGGAAACGGTATCCCACGATGGGCGCGCCGCGCAGAACGGGAGCGGTCACGGGTGCGGTCGATCATTCTTTGCTCCGCGACAAGTACCGCGTCAGCCTCCGGTGATAGAGTCCGCCCGTCCAAATCAGGGAGGTCAGCATGGCGTTGAGCGCCGAACAGGGTGGTCGGCTCGCCCACCTGCTCAGTCAGCACGCGGACCGGCTGACCAACCGCTGGACGGAGATCGTCGCGAGTTCGCTGCGCGGTCGCCTGAGCCGGGCCGAGCTGGCCCGGCAGGTCCAGGAACTGCACCGCGCGCTGATCGACGCCGGTCGCCAGGGCGTCTCCGACCTGGCCGGCGAGCACGGCGGTGAGCTGCGGGCGGTGCTGTCCGAGCTGTCCACCAACCGGGCCCGGCAGGGATTCTCCGCCACCGAGACCGCGATCAGCGTGTTCGCGTTCAAGGACGCCCTGCTGGAGCTGATGGAGGAGGAGAAGGGCGACGAGACCCTGCGCGACTTCGTCTCCATCTCCGCGCTCGTCGACCAGATGGGCCTGTTCACCTTCGAGACGTTCGTCCGCGCCCGGGAGAGCCTGATCGCCGACCAGGCGGAGCAGCTGCTGGAGCTGTCCACCCCGGTGGTCAAGCTCTGGGAGGGCGTCGTCGCCGTCCCGCTGGTCGGGACGCTGGACTCGGCCCGCGCCCAGGTGGTGATGGAGCGGCTGCTGCAGACGCTCGTCGACACCGGCTCGCCGTACGCGATCATCGACATCACCGGCGTGCCGGCGGTCGACACGCAGGTCGCGCAGCACATCCTCAAGACCGTGGTGGCCGCCCGGCTGATGGGCGCCGACTGCATCATCTCCGGCATCCGCCCGCAGATCGCCCAGACGATCGTCGCCCTCGGCATCGAGTTCGGCGACATCGCCACCAAGGCGAGTCTCGCCGACGCGCTGCGCCACGTGCTGCGCCTGACCGGGGTCGAGACCACCGCTCGCCGCCCGCGGCGGGAGTCCTGATGGAACGGGTGCCGATCCTCAAGATCGGCGACATCCTGCTGGTCTCCATCCAGGTCGACATGTCCGACCAAACGGCGATCCAGTTGCAGGAGGACCTCGCCGAGCGGATCGTCGCCACCGGCTGCCACGGCGTGATCATCGACATCACGGCGCTGGACATCGTCGACTCCTTCGTCGGCCGGATGCTGTCCACCATCGCGTCCATCTCGAAGGTGCTGGACGCCGAGACGGTGGTGGTCGGCATGCGCCCGGCCGTCGCCATCACCCTTGTCGAGCTGGGGCTGTCGCTCAACGGCATCCGTACCGCGCTGAACGTCGAACGCGGCATGGAGCTGATCGCGGTCAGCCGCGCCGACGAGTGGGACCAGGCGGCCGACGACGAGGACACCGAGACGACGGCGACGGCATGACCACGGGCGTCGACCTGGGTGTGCCGGCGACCCAGGCGATCCGCAGCGACGAGGACGTGGTGCGGGTCCGGCAGTTGGTGCGTACCACAGCCGTCGCGGCCCGGCTCTCCCTGGTCGACCAGACGAAGCTCGTCACCGCCGCCAGCGAGCTGGCCCGCAACACGCTGATCTACGGCGGTGGAGGCAGCGCCGAGGTGAGCACCGTCTCCGACGGCCGCCGGCGCGGCGTGCGGATCGTCTTCGCCGACGAGGGACCGGGCATCCCCGACCTCGACCTGGCGCTCACCGACGGCTACACCACCGGCGGCGGGCTGGGCCTGGGACTGAGCGGCGCCCGCCGGCTCGTCGACGACTTCGACATCCGCACGGCTGTCGGCGAGGGGACGCGGATCACCGTCACCAAGTGGTCGCGATGATCGCCGACGTGGTACCCGACCACGGCATCTGGTTTCGGGTCGACACCGGCGCGACAGCCGGCAGCGTACGCCGGGCGGCCGAACGTCTCGGCCGGCAGCTCGAACTGAGCGCGCCGCGCGTCGCGGACCTGGCCATCGTCACCGCCGAGCTCACCAGCAACCTGGTCAAGCACGCCCGCGAGGGCACGCTCCTGATGCGCCCCGCGCGCCGGGGCGGGCAGGCCGGGGTGGAGCTGGTGGCCATCGACTCCGGTCCCGGCATGGCCGACCTGACGCTCTCCTCCGTCGACGGCCACTCCACCGCAGGCACGCTCGGCATCGGGCTCGGCGCGATCACCCGGCAGTCGAGCCGGTTCGACGGCTACTCGACGCCCGGCCGGGGCACTGTCCTCGTCGTCCAGGTCTGGGACGCCGCACCGCCGGAGCCGGACTGGGCAGCCGGACTGGCCCGGCCGATCACCGGCGAGCAGACCAGCGGCGACGGGTACGCGGTCCGCCAGGTCGACGGTCGGCGGCAGGTGCTGGTCTCCGACGGGCTGGGCCACGGACCGCTCGCCGCCGCCGCCACAGGTGCCGCCGTGTCCGCGTTCCGCTCCGCGCCGGACGGTCCGCCGGACGTCGTGGTACGGCACCTGCACGCCGCCATGTCGCACACCCGGGGCGCGGCGCTCGCGGTGGCCGAGCCGGATCCGGCTGCCGGACTGCTCCGCTACGCCGGGCTCGGCAACATCGCCGCGATGATCGTCGCGCCGGGCGAGCGGCGCCGCGGCCTGGTCTCGCTGCCGGGCATCGCCGGGCACCAGCGTCCGGCGATCCGCGGGTACGACTACCCCTTCTCGCGCGACGCCACCCTGGTCATGCACAGTGACGGGGTGGTGGATCGCTGGGACCTGGACGACTATCCCGGGCTCGCCGGGCGCAACCCGCTGCTGGCCGCCGCGACGCTGCTGCGTGACGCCGGCGTCCGCCGCGACGACGCCTGCGTCCTGGTGGCCCGGGGGGCGGCATGACCGGACCCCTCCTGCACCTCGCGCTCCGGGTGGAGCAGGACATCTTCCTGGTCCGGCAGCGGGGCCGGGAGGTGGCCGCGGCGGTCGGGCTGGAACATCAGGACCAGGTCCGGATCGCCACCGCGCTGAGCGAGGTGGCCCGGGAACTGCTGCACGGGGCAGACGGCGCGGACGTCACGTTCGCCCTCGACCGCGACGCGGTGGGCCGCCCGGTCCTCCAGGTGGACCTGTCGCCGCTGCGTCCGCTCCCCGGTGGACGGTACGAGCCGCAGTCCGGCGCCGTCGCGCGTCTGGTGGACACGTTGCGGGTGGTGGCCGTCGATGGCGATACGGTCGTGAGGATGTCCCGACGAGTGCCCGACCACGCCGAGGAGCTGACGGCTGATCGCGCCGCCGAGCTTCGCGCCGAGCTGGCCGAGCGCGCGCCGGGTTCCGCGCTGGACGAGTTGGCCGCCCAGAACGCGCAGCTCATCGCCGCCCTCGACGAGGTACGCAGCCAGCGCGACGAGCTGGCGGTGCTCAACTCCGAACTCCAGGAGACCAACCGGGGCGTGATGGCGCTCTACAACCAGCTCACCGAGGAGCTGGAGGAGACCAACCGCGGCGTGGTGGCGCTCTACGCCGAGCTGGACGAGAAGTCCGCCCAGCTGCGGGCCGCCAGCGAGTCGAAGAGCCGGTTCCTGGCGAACGTCAGCCACGAACTGCGCGCCCCGGTCACCGCGATCATCGGCCTGGCCCGGCTGCTCGCCGACTCCGCCTCCGACCCGCTCACCGGCGAACAGGCCCGCCAGGTGGGGCTGATCCGCTCCTCGGCGGGCGACCTGCTGGGGCTGGTCAACGAGCTGCTCGACCTGGCCAAGGCGGAGTCGGGCCGGATCGAGCCGGACTGGTCCGAAGTCGACCTGCGCGCCGTGTTCGGGCAGTTGCGCGGCACGCTGCGGGCGCTCGCCTCCCGCCCCGAGGTGGAGCTGGTGGTCGAGGAACCGCCGGCCCCGGCCACCGTGCGCTCGGACGAGGTGCTGCTCGCCCAGGTGCTGCGCAACCTGCTGCACAACGGGCTGAAGTTCACCGAGCGCGGCGAGGTACGCCTGCGCGCCGAGCGCCGCGGCGACCAGTGGACGCTGTCGGTCACCGACACCGGCGTGGGCATCCCGCCGGAGCTGCACGAACGGGTCTTCGAGGAGTTCTACCAGGTGCCCGGCACGACCCGGGTCGGCGGCACCGGGCTCGGCCTGCCGTACGCGCGACGGCTGGTCACGCTGCTCGGCGGGACGCTGGTGCTGACCAGCGAAGCCGGCCGGGGCAGCACGTTCACAGTGGCCCTCCCCGTGGGCGGAGCGTGACGGTGGACGGCGGGCCGGTGACCGTGCTTGTGGTCGACGACAGCGGCCCCAAGCGATATCTGCTGGTCAACTGGCTGACCCGGGCCGGCTTCGTCACCGTCGAGGCGGAGAACGGCACGGCGGCGCTGGACCGGGTGGCCCGGGAACCCATCGACCTCGTGGTGCTCGACGTCCGGCTGCCCGACATGAGCGGCTTCGAGGTGTGCGAGCGGATCAAGGAGGCGTACCCGTCGATCCCGGTCATCCACGTCTCCGCGCACGCCGTCGACGTGGTGGACCGGGCGCAGGGCCTCACCCGGGGCGCGGACGCCTACCTGGCCGAGCCGATCGAGCCGGAGGAACTGGTCGCCACCGCCCACGCGGTGCTGCGCTACTACCAGGCCCGGCGCCGGGCCGAGCAGCTCGCCGAACGGCTCGCCGCGCTCGCCGACGCCACAGTCGAGATGCACGCGACACCGAACTTCGTCCGGCTGCTGGAGGCGGCCGCGAGCGGCGCGGCACGGATCTTCAACGCCCCCGCGGCGGTCGTCGCGGAGACGTTCGACGGGGACTGCCTGGCCGGAGTGGCGGTCGACCCGCACACGCCGGCCACCATCGTGCCGTGGGTGGTGGACGACACCGGAGTGCCGATCGGCACCCGGGTACGCGTCGACGAGCCGGCCAACTGGGCGCTGGCCGGCTGGCCGGACGGCGACACCGTGACGGTTGCCGCGTCCCGGCTGCGCGAGGACCGGGCCCCGCTCTACGTGGTGGTCCCGACCGCCACCCAGACCGTACGCACGCCGGTGCTGGTGCAGCTCGCCCAGGCGGTCGCCTCGGCGGTGGAGGCGCAGCGGTCCTTCGACGAGGAGCACCGGATCGCTGTGACGTTGCAGCGCAGCCTGCTGCCGCAGCGGCTGCCGGACGTGAACGGCCTGGACCTGGCCGTCCGGTACGAGCCGGCGAGCGCGCAGACCGAGGTGGGCGGCGACTTCTACGAGCTGGTGATGCTCGACGGGCACCTGCTGGTGGCGATCGGTGACGTGGCCGGGCACTCGCTGCACGCCGCCACCGTGATGGCCGAGCTGCGGCACGCGGTGCGGGCGTACGCGGTCGAGGGGCACCAGCCGGGCGTGATCCTGGACCGGGTCAACGAGCTGATGCGCACCCTGCTGCCGACCGAGCTGGCCACCATCTGCGTCCTGCTGCTCCACCCGCCGACCGGGCTGGTCCGGCTGGCCAGCGCCGGGCACCTGCCGGCACTGCTGAGCCGGGACGGGCGGGTCGAGTTCGTGACGCAGTCCGCGCCGCTGCTCGGCGTACGCGCGCCGCGCCCGCCCGACCTCGAGTTCGTGCTGCCCGCCGGGGCCACGCTCGTGCTCTACACCGACGGGCTGATCGAACGGCGGGACGCCACGATCGACGACGGCATGGCGGCGCTCGGCGTGGCCGCCACCCGGGTGGACGACGACCTGGACGAGTTCTGCCGGCGGCTGCTCGTCGAGCTGGCACCGCCGGAGATCCACGACGACGTGGCGGTGGTGGCGGTCCGCCGCCGCTGACCCGCATCGGCGCGGCCCGCCCCGCGTCACTGTCGCAGGGCGGCCAGCGAGCGGGCGTACGCCGCGGGTGAGACCCCGGCGACGGCGGTGAACTCGCGGACCAGGTGGGCCTGGTCGGCGTACCCCAGATCGGCGGCGACCCGCGACCAGTCGAGCGGCCCGGCGGCGGCCTGTTCGATCGCCTCCTGGAGCCGGTAGCGGCGGATCACCCACTTCGGACCGACGCCGACGTGGTCCAGGAAGAGGCGCTGGAGCCGGCGGACGGAGACGGCCCGCCGCCGGGCGAAGTCGGTCACCCGCAGCACGGTCCGGTCGGCGCGGATCTCCTCGACCAGGGCGGTGGCCTCCGCGTTGAGCGGATCAGCGACCGGCGACCACGAGGTCAGCAGGGCGTCCAGGCTCGCGCAGCGCTCGTCGTCGGTGCCCGGGCAGACCGGCCCGTCCGGGATCGGTACGCGCCGGCCGGTCAGCTCGGCGACCGGGCGCCGCCAGAACGGCCGGAAGCCGCCCGGGCGGAACTGGACGCCGGAGACCCGGCCGGCGCCGTGCAGCGTGACGGCGAACAGGCCGGTGTCGACGCCGGCGATCTCGCCCTGTTCGGGCGCGCCCTCCTGCGCCTGGAACACCACGTTCACGGCGGGGTGCGGCACCACCCGTTGCTCGAACGGCTCGTCCAGGTCCCAGTCGATCAGCCAGTAGTGCTCCACCCACTGGCGCAACGCCGGGGCGGCCATCCGGCGCCGGAACCGGACCTGCTGCCGAAGCCGGACGGGATCGAGGATGCCCCGGTTGTCACGCCGCGGTTCGTGTCGCATTTCTTCAAGACCGCCCTCATACGCTGCCACTATGAGCACGAAGACTAGTGAGCTGCTCGCCGTCGCGGCGCCGCGTACGGCGGCGGTGGTACGGGGTATTTCGGACGACCAGCTCGCCCTGCCCACGCCCTGCCCCGACTACACAGTGCGCGACCTGCTCAATCACCTGTTCGACGTGGTGGTCAACTTCCAGGCGCTGGCGCGTCGGGAGGAGGTCGACTGGTCCGGCAAGACCGATCATCTGACCGACGGATGGCGGGACCGGTTCGCGACCGAGACGATCCGGCTCACCGAGGCGTGGTCCGATCCGGCCACGCAGGAGGGCGTCTCGCCCGGCATGGGGCTGCCGCAGGAGACGGTCGGCTCGATGGCGCTGATCGACCTCACCGTTCACGGATGGGATCTGGCGCGGGCCACCGGCCAGGAGTTGACAGTGGACCCCGCGGTGGTTGCGGCGGGGCACGAGTTCATGGACCGGATGGGCGACACGGGCCAGAAGATGGGCGCGTTCGGCCCGCCGGTGCCCACCGACGCGGCACCGGACGGCATGGACGCGCTGCTCGGCCGGGCCGGACGCGATCCGGCCTGGACCCGCTGATCCGAACGGCCCGCGTTGTCCCGCGCGGGCCGTTCTTGACAGCGCTATTCGCTCAGCGAATAGTAAGGGAGATGTCCACTCAGCACGTTCTGCTCGGGCTGCTCGCCGCCGGGCCACGCCACGGCTACGAGCTGAAGCGCGCGCACGACGAGCGCCTGCCCCGGGCCCGGCCGCTCGCCTTCGGGCAGGTCTACGCGACGCTGGCCCGCCTGCACCGGGACGGCCTGGTCGTGCCGGCCGGCCAGGAACGCGACGGCGGTCCGGACCGGACCGCCTACGCGCTCACCGACGACGGGCGGGCGGCGCTCGACCACTGGCTGGGCACCGTCGAACCACCCATGCCGTACGTGGCGAGCACGCTGTTCGCCAAGGTGGTCGTCGCGCTCCTGGTGGCAGACGCCGCCCGGGCCCGCGGCTACCTGATCGCCCAGCGCCGGGCGCACACGCAGCGGCTGCGTGAGCTGACAGCGCTCAAGACCGCCCCCGGTGCCCGCCTCGACGAGGTGGTCGCCGCCGATTTCGCCGTCGCCCACCTCGACGCCGACCTCCGGTGGCTGCACACCACCCTGGACCGGGTCGTCGACTGGCACCGGGAGGTGCACTCGTGACGTTCCTGCAAGCGCGCGGCGTGGTCCGCGCGTACGGCCACACGCCCGCGCTGCGTGGCGTGACGCTCGACGTGGCCGAAGGCGAGATCCTCGCGGTCACCGGGCCGAGCGGATGCGGCAAGTCCACCTTGCTGCACTGTCTGGCCGGCATCCTGCGTCCCGACGCCGGTCAGGTCACCTGGCGCGGTGAACGGATCGACACGTGGCCGGAGGCGGCCCGCTCCCGGCTGCGCCGTACCGAATTCGGGGTGTTGTTCCAGTTCGGCCAGCTCGTCGCCGAGCTGACCGCGGCGGAGAACGTCGCCCTTCCGTTGTTGCTCGCCGGCACGGGGCGGCGAGCGGCACGGACGGCGGCACTCTCCTGGCTGGACCGGCTCGGTGTGGCCGACGTCGCCGACGTCCGGCCCGGCGAGATGTCCGGCGGGCAGCAGCAACGGTGCGCGCTGTCCCGCGCCCTGGTCACCGAACCACGGGTGATCTTCGCCGACGAACCGACCGGCGCGCTCGACACGCTGGCCGGTGAGCAGGTGCTCACCCAGATCGTCCGGCTGGCCCGCGAGCAGCGCACCACAGTCGTGCTGGTGACCCACGAGCCGCGCATCGCCGCGTACGCGGACCGGGAGGTGAGCCTGCGCGACGGCAGGGTCGACCACACCGGCCTCGGGCTCGACCCGGCGCTGCCGGGCGGATCACGGTGAGGCCGGGCACGCTGCTGCGGCTCGCGCTGGCCGGCACCCGCACCGACATCGCCCGGGTGGTGCTGACCGCGGTGAGCGCCGCGCTGGCGACGCTGGCCGGGCTGGCCGCGCTGACGGTGCTGGCGGTGGTGAAGCCGCCGGTCGGCGATGCCTGGACGCAGTCCGACCAGTACACGAACGCCCTGCTGCGGGAACCCGGCCTGCGTCCCGGCGTCGCGTTCGCGGTGCTGCTGCTCTGCGTACCGGTGCTGGGACTGGCCGGGCAGTGCGCCCGCCTCGGTGCGCCCGGCCGGGACCGGCGGCTCGCCGCGTTCCGGCTGGCCGGCGCCACCCCCGGGCAGGTCACCCGGGTCGCGGTTGCCGAGACCGGCGTGGCGAGCCTGCTCGGCACCCTCGTCGGCCTGGCCGTCTTCCTGGCCGGGCGCCGGCTGCTGCACCGGCCCGACGCCGACGGGCGGCTGCCGCTGCCCACCGACGTGCGTCCGGCGCCGGTCGCCGTGGCCGCCGTGGTGCTCGGCCTGCCGCTGGTGGCCGCGCTGGTCAGCGCGCTGCTGCTGCGGCGGGTCACCACCACCCCGTTCGGCGTCGTACGCCGGGTCCGCACCCGGGCGCCCTGGCCGTGGCCGGGCGTGCTCGTCCTCGCCGCGCTGGCGATGTTCGCCGCGATCCGCCCGCTCCTGCTCTGGTACGAACGGCGTGGCGCGGTGGCCCCCGACTGGCTGGTGCCGACACTGCTCGTCGTCGGCGGGCTGACCGCGATGATCGGCGTGGTGTCGGGCACCGGCTGGATCTCGTACCACACCGGCCGGCTGCTGCACCGGCACGGACGCGGCCCGGCCGCACTGCTGGCCGCCCGCCGGCTGGCCGCCGACCCGTGGGCCGGCAGCCGCACGTTCGCCGCGCTGCTGGCCGCGCTGATCTTCGGCGCCGGTGCCGCGGGACTGCGTGCCGACTTCCAGGCCGAGGCCGAGGTGACCCGCCGCACCGGCTCCGGACTTGCCGACCCGGGCTTCTACCTCGGCGCGATGGACCTGGTCGACCTCGCGGTCGTGGTGGCGATCGCGATCGCCGGCGGCGGGCTGCTCGTGGCGGTGGTCGAGGGGATCACCAGCCGGCGGCGGGCGTACGCGGCGCAGGTGGCGACCGGCGTGCCACGGGCCACCATCGGCCGGTCGCTGCTCTGGGCCGCGCTCGCCCCCGCCGTACCCGCGATCGGGCTCGCGCTGACGGTCGGCTACCTGCTGGTCCGGGGCGTCATGCCGGCACCGAGCAACGGCGGCTTCACGCGGACGATCTGCGACGCCGGCACGGAACTGTGCGGCGACCCGGCCACCGCGGCGCGGTACACCCGTACCGAATGGGTGCCGAAGACGACTGTTCCGCCGGACGTACCGTGGGATCAACTGGCCTGGCTCGCGGCGGGCGGGCTGGCGGCGGTGCTGTGCACGGTCGTGGCCGGCCTGCTGTTCCTGCGCACCGCGACCTCGGTGGAGGAACTGCGCGCGGGCTGAGCGGTCAGCGGCCGAGCAGGCCGGCGGAGCCGGCGACGGTCAAGCCGATCACCGTCGAACAGCAGCAGACCACGAGCGCGGCGGCGACCACCACGAGGATCAGCCAGGTCGGTCCCCGTCGCGCCGCCGAGGGCTCCTCCGCACTCATGCGGGCAGTCTAGGTTGGTGCGATGGAGCTGATCTCGATCGCCGATGTCCGCGCCGCCGCAGAGGACGTCGCCGGCACCGTGCTGCGGACTCCGCTGGTGCCGGCGCTCTGGGACGATCAGCTGTGGCTCAAGCCGGAGAACCTGCAACCGGTGGGGTCGTTCAAGCTGCGCGGGGCCACCCACGCGGTGGCCCGGCTCGACCCGGCGACCCGGTCGCGGGGCGTGGTCACCCACTCGTCGGGCAACCACGGTCAGGCGCTGGCGTACGCGGCCCGCGCGTTCGGCGTGCCCTGCACAGTGGTGGTCCCCGAGGGCGCGCCGGAGGTCAAGGTGACCCGGATGCGGGCACTCGGTGCGGACGTGCGACTGGTGCCGCCGGCCCGCCGGTTCGCCGAGGCGGAACGGATGGTGGCGGAGACCGGCGCGACGCTGGTGCCACCGTTCGACCACCCGGCGGTCATCGCCGGGCAGGGCACCATCGGGCTGGAGATCGTCGCCGACCTGCCGGACGTCGACGTGGTGCTGGTGCCGGTCGGCGGCGGCGGGCTGGGCTCGGGCGTCGCCACGGCGGTCAAGGCGCTGCGCCCGTCGGCCGCCGTGATCGGCGTGGAGCCGGCACTGGCCGCCGACGCCCAGGAGTCGCTCGCCGCCGGCGAGGTGGTGGTCTGGGACGTGGAACGCACCTACCGGACCTGCGCCGACGGGCTGCGTACGAACCTGTCCGCGTTGACGCTCGCCCACCTGCGCGAGCGGCTCGACGGCATCGTCACGGTCACCGAGGACGAGATCATGGCGGCCACCGGCCGGCTGCTGCGGGACGTGCGGCTGGTGGCCGAGCCGAGCGGCGCAGTCGCCCTGGCCGCCCGGCTGTTCCACAGTGGCGAGCTGCCGACCGGCCGTACCGTCGCGGTCGTGACCGGCGGCAACGCCGACCAGCACGTGCTGTCCGCCGCGCTCGCCCAGGTGTAGGGAAGGGCCCCTCCTTACACGGCGCGGCCGACGCGGTCGAGGATCCAGGCGTTGACGAACGCCTCCTCGCGCCACGAGTCGTAGCGGCCGCTCGGACCGCCGTGACCCGCGCCCATCTCGGTCTTGAGCAGGTAGTCGCCGGCCGGCGCGAACGACCGCAGCCGGGCGATCCACTTGGCCGGCTCGTGGTAGAGCACGCGGGTGTCGTTGAGGCTGGTCACCGCCAGGATCGCCGGGTATTCGACGGTGGTCACGTTCTCGTACGGCGTGTACGACTTCATGTACGCGTAGACCTCGGGGTCGTCGAGCGGGTTGCCCCACTCCTCCCACTCGGTCACGGTCAGCGGCAGCGACGGGTCGAGGATCGAGGTGAGCGCGTCCACGAACGGCACCTGCGCGACGATGCCGGTGAACGCGTCCGGGGCGAGGTTCGCCACCGCGCCCATCAGCAGGCCGCCGGCCGAGGCGCCCCGGGCGACCAGCCTGTCGCTCGCCGTCCAGCCCGCCTTGACCAGGTGCCGGGCGCAGGCCACGAAGTCGGTGAACGTGTTCTTCTTGGCCAGCAGCTTGCCCTCGTCGTACCAGCGCCGGCCCAGCTCACCGCCGCCCCGGATGTGTGCCACCGCGAAGATCACGCCGCGGTCGAGCAGGCTCAGCCGGGCGATCGAGAACCACGGGTCCATGCTCGCCTCGTACGAGCCGTAGCCGTAGATGACGGCGGGCGCCGAACCGTCGCGCGGCGTGTCGCGGCGGCAGACGAGCGAGATCGGTACGCGGGTGCCGTCGTCGGCGAGCGCCCAGTCCCGGTGCTGCTCGTAGTCGGCCGGGTCGTACGCCCGCCCGTCCGGCCCGGGAAGGACCGGCTTCTGCCGGCGCAGCGTCAGCTCACGGGTCACCAGGTCGTAGTCGTAGACCGAGTCGGGGGTGACGAGCGAGGTGTAGCGCAGCCGTACCTCGTTCGTGCGGTACTCCGGGTTCGCGTCCAGCCCCACGCTGTAGATCGGCTCGGGGAAGTCGATGTCCCAGCTGTCGTCGCTGCCCACCGGCAGCACCCGCAGGCCGGTCAGCCCGTTGGTGCGCAGCGACACCACGAGGTGGTTCTCGAACGCGTCGACCGCCTCCAGCCGGGTGCCGGGCGTGTGCGGGATCAGCGGCTCCCACTCGCCCGGCGCGTCCGCCGAGGTGTACGCCAGCGCGAAGTCTTCCGCGCCGTCGTTGTGCAGGATCAGGAAGCGGTGGCCGTGGTGCTCCACCGCGTACTCGATGCCCTGACGCCGCGGGGCCACGACGGCGGGCGCACCGGTCGGGTTGGACGCCGGGATCACCCACACCTCGCTGGTGATCTTGCTGTGGATGTCGATGACCACGAAGCGCTCGGAGCGGGTCAGCTCGACGCCGACCCAGAACCGCTCGTCGTCCTCCTGGTGGACCACCACGTCCTCGGTGGACGACGTGCCGACGGTGTGCCGCCAGACCCGGTTCGGCCGCCACGCCTCGTCCACCGTCACGTAGAACAGCGTGGACGCGTCACTGGACCAGGCCGTGCCGTAGAACGTGTCCGGCACCTCGTCCGGCAGCGACTCGCCGGTGGTCAGGTCCTTGATCCGCAGCGTGAAGCGCTCGTCGCCGGAGAAGTCGGTGGAGTAGGCCAGCCAGCGCCCGTCCGGGCTGACGTCGAACGCCCCGAGGGAGAAGAAGTCGTGCCCCTCGGCGAGCTGGTTGCCGTCGAGCAGCACCTCCTCGCCGTCGAGCGGGGCGCCGTCCACGCTGACCGGGGGCGCCGTCTCGCCCGCCCGCACCGCGCGGCGGCAGTGCACGCCGTACTGCTGCCCCTCGACCGTACGGGTGTAGTACCAGTAGCCGTCCTTGCGCGTCGGCACCGACAGGTCGGTCTCCTGGGTGCGCCGGCGCGTCTCCTCGAACAGCTCCGCGCGCAGCCCGGCCAGGTGGGCGGTGCGCGCCTCGGTGTACGCGTTCTCGGCGTCCAGGTACGCGATCGTGTCCGGGTCGTCCTTGACGGCGAGCCAGGCGTACTCGTCGATCACGGTGTCACCGTGGTGGACGCGCTCGGACGGGACGCGCTTGGCGACGGGCGGTGGGGTTTCGGTCACGGCGCCACGTTACCGGTCGCCGGGCCGCCGCCGGGCTCGCCCGCCGACCGAATCCCACGACTCGCCGCCAGGTCTTTCGAACATGTGTACGATAGCCGCCATGGCGGATGCGGCACGTTCCACCCCCCGGCTCGGAGCCCTCGACATCACCCGGAAGCTGGCCGCGATCTGCGGCGACCCGTTCGCCCGCTTCGCCGGCCCGGCCGACGAGGTGGCCGGCCGTACCGCCCGATGGGTGGCAGTGCCGGGCGGCCCGCACGCCGCGGCGGAGGTGTTGCGGCTGGCCGCCGCGTACGACCTGACAGTGGTGCCCCGCGGCGCCGGCACGAAGATCGACTGGGGTGCCGCGCCGGAACAGGTGGACATCATGCTCGACACCGGCCGCCTCGCCGGGGTCTGGCACGAGCCGCGTGACGCGGCGGTGGCCGAGATCGGCGCCGGTACGCCGCTGCGCGCGGTCCAGGCCACGCTGGCGCGCACCAACCGGCGGCTGCCCGTCGACGCGCCCTCGCCGGGCGCGACGCTCGGCGGGGTGCTCGCCGCCGACGAGTCCGGTCCGCTGCGGCACCGGCACGGCAGCCCTTGCGCCCAGCTCGTCGGGGTGCGCTACCTCGACGCCGACGGCGAGTTGGTCAGCGTCGGCGAGTCCGGCACGGAGGCGCTCGGCCGGGCCGCCCCGGGCAGCGGCGCCGGCCGGCCGGGTGGCGGGGACGCGATCCTCGGCCGGGGCGAGGTGCCCGGGCTCGACGTGGCCCGGCTGCTCTGCGGCTCGCAGGGCGGGCTCGGCGTGCTCGTCTCGGCCACCATGCGGGTGCACGCCGTGCCGGCCGGGCGGCTCTGGGTGTCCCGTCCGGTGTGGACGCCGCTGGAGGTGCACGACCTGGTCCGGGCCGTCCTGGCCGCCGACGTCGACCCGGCCGCCGTCGAACTGGACCTGCCGGTGCCGGTGCCGCTGCCTCGGCGTCGCATCCCGGCCACGCACCCGTCGGTGGTCAACCGCCCCGACCACCCGGCCGTGACCGGGCGACCGGCGGCGGGCAGCCTGGTGGTGCTGCTGGAGGGCGGCCCGGCCGACGTGACCGAGCGGGCCGGGCGGCTCACCGCCGTCCTCGGCGCCGAGGCGATGGTCGGTCACCACCCGCCGGAATGGTGGGGGCGTTACCCGTTCGCGCCCGGCGACACGGCGCTGCGCATCGAGGTGCCGATAGGCGACCTGCACGCCGCCGTCTACGCGTTGCGCGACGCCACCGGCGGCCCGGTGCCGGTACGCGGCTCGGCCGGCTCGGGCACCGTGCACGCCGCACTGTCCGGCGCGCTGCCGCCCGAGCGGGTCGCCTCGATCCTCACCGCCGTCCGCAGCGTGCTGATCGCCCGGCGGGGCCGGTGCGTGGTGGTGGCCGCGCCGGCGGCGGTACGCCGTGCCGTGGACCTCTGGGGCGAGTTGCCCGCGTTGCCGCGCCTGCGCAGCGCCAAGGCCCACCTGGACCCGCACCACCGCCTGGCTCCCGGCCGCCTCCCCGGCGGCCTCTGACCGCCTCGCCCTCCCCGGCACCAGCCGGCCCGCGCGCCGAAGTGGGTTGACCATGAAGTTGACGGGGAGGAAACGGGCGAATCGAGCGGCCAAGTTCATGATCGACGGGGCGCGTGTCCGGACGCGGGCCCGCCCCGCGCGGGGTGGGAGAGCTAGGGGGTGTCGTTTCGGAGGACGAGGATGGCTATGTCGTCGCGTGGGGGCTCGACCGAGAACGCGATGGTGGCGGCGCGCAGCCGGGCGGCCACCACGTCGGCCGAGTACCCGGCCAGCGGTGCCGCCGACTCACGCAGCCGGTCGGTGCCGAACAGCTCGCGTCCGCGCCGCCGCTCGGTGACCCCGTCGGTGTAGAAGATCAGCGCGTCCCCGGGCTTGAGCGTCAGCTCGGCGGTCGGTGTGGTGATCGTGTCGAGCAGGCCCAGCGCCGTACCGCCGACGCCGACGAACGTCGCCCCTCCACCGCCGTGCAGCAGCACCGGGCGGTCGTGGCCGGCCAGGTGCAGCGAGACGTCGAGCTGGCCGCCGTCGCCGGGTGCGACAGCCGCCAGCGCCAGCGTGCAGTAGCGTCCGCCGCCGCGCTCCACGAGCGTCTCGTTGAGCCGGCCGAGCACCTCGGGCAGCGGTTTGCCGTCACCGACGAGCACCCGGATCACGTCCCGGACCAGGCCGGTCACGGCGGCGGCCTGCACGCCCTTGCCTGATACGTCGCCGACCACCACGAGCCAGCGGCCGTCCGGCAGCGGAAGCACGTCGTAGAAGTCGCCGCCGACCTCCGCGTCGTCGCCGGTCGGGACGTACTCGGCGGCGAAGCCGATGCCCTCGACCACCGGAAGCACCGGCGGCAGCAGCGACTGCTGGAGCGTCTGGGCGACCCGGCGGCGCTCGGCGTGGATGCGGGCGTTCTCGATGGCGAGGGCGGCGCGGCGGGCCACGTCCTCCAGCACCGACACCTCGTCCGGGTCGTGCCGGTGCCGCTGGTGGCGGCCCACGGCGAGGGTGCCGAGCCGCTGGCCGCGGGCGATAAGCGGTACGGCGAAACCCTCCATCGGTCCGCCGAGCGGCACCTGGGCGGCGTTGCGGGACGCCTCGCGCAGCCGGGACTGGATCGAGTCCGGGCCGGTCTCCTGGAGGATCCGGTGCAGCTGCGGCAGCATCGCCTCGTCGGCGTGGCTGGACGCGGCGAGGCGCAGCCGGCCCCACTCGTCGGTGGTGTGCACGGCGCACCACTGGCCGAGCCGGGGCACCACGAGCTGCGGGACGAGTGCCATGGTCAGCTCGACGTCGAGCGACTGGGCGAGCAGTTCGCTGGCCTCAGCCAGGAACGTCAGCCAGGTGGACCGGCGTACGTCGGCGCGGCGCAGCCGGTCGTTCTCCAGGTGCAGCGACAGCCGCTCGGCGGCCAGCACGGCGAGTGGCCGCGCGTACGCCGAGGGCGCCGCGTCCAGCTCCAGCTCACCGGCGTACGGGCGGTGCACGGCCAGCGGTACGCGCAGCAGCTCGCTGCCGTCGCGTGGCGGCCGGCCGTACCTGGCGAAGACCTGGGTGCCGAGTCCGTCGCCCCGGTCCAGCCGTACCGTGCCACCGGCGGCGCCCACCATCTCGCCGACCCGGGTCAGCAGTCCGGTGGCGAACTCGGGCAGCGGCTCGTCGGCGTACGCGTCGGGGGTGAGCTGCATCAACTCGCTCATGGCCGCGGCGCTCGGCGTACCGTCGCCGTTTCGGTCCGGTTCGGCGACGCGCAGTGGGCCGGCCGACGGCCGGGCGGACCCACCCGGGCCGGGCCGGTCGAGGCGGAACCAGACGCCCTTGCCGGTGGGCAGGTACGTGGTGCCCCACCGGCTGGAGAAATGGTCGACGAGCAGCAGGCCGCGCCCCCGGGCGGCGACCTCGGTGATGTCGGACGTGGTGTTGCGCACGCCCACGATCAGCTCGTCGACCGGGCCGGAGGCGAAGTCGGTGACTGTCACGGTGAGGCCGTTGTGGTCGGTGTCGACCTCGATGTCCAGTTCGGTACGCGCGTGCTCGACGGCGTTCGTGGTCAGCTCGGTGGTGAGCAGCAGCGCCTCGTTCAGCAGTTCGGGCAGCCGCGCTTCGAGCAGCATGGTGCGGACCAGTGCGCGGGCCGCCGCCGGCGTGCGGCGGTCGGCGGGGAGGCGGACCCGGCGGACGCGCTCGTCCGCGCCTCCGCTAGCAGGCCCTGCCTCCGCTGACACCTTCGTATCCTCCACCGCCTCCACCCCGGGTGCCAAGCGTCCCGGTGAACCCACCACCCGGGTCGATACCGCACGTGACGCGCGATCACACGCGGTGACCTCGACGGATCGCGCGGCACAATGATGGGATGGCCCGTGTGACCGCACGAGCCCGAGCGGAGCGAGGAACGATGGCCACGGTGAATCAGTCGGTGACCGCTGACCCGTCCGCGTCCGACCACGAGGCGCTCCTCGGCGAACTGGTCGAGGCGTTGCGTCGGGTGGGGCGCGGCGATCTGCGGGTGCGCCTGCCCCGGCGGGCGGGTCTGCCCGGTGAGGTCGCCGACGCCTTCAACGACGTGGTGTCGTTGCAGGAGCGGCAGCACCTGGACCTGCGGCGGATCAGCCGGATCGTCGGCCGTGACGGCCGGCTCACCGAGCGCCTGGACGACGAGGGCCTGGACGGCTCGTGGGCGGAGGGGCAGCGGGCGGTCAACTCGCTCATCGACGACCTGGGCCGGCCGACCACCGAGATCGCCCGGGTCATCGTGGCGGTGGCCGACGGCGACCTGTCCCAGCACATGGCGCTGGAGATCGACGGTCGCCCGCTCCGCGGTGAGTATCTGCGCATCGGCCGGACCGTGAACACGATGGTGGACCAGCTCTCGTCGTTCGCCGACGAGGTGACGCGTGTGGCCCGCGAGGTGGGCACCGAGGGCAAGCTGGGCGGCCAGGCCGACGTGCGCGGGGTGGCCGGCACCTGGAAGGACCTCACCGACTCGGTGAACACCATGGCGTCGAACCTCACCGGGCAGGTCCGGTCGATCTCCCAGGTGGCGACGGCTGTGGCGAAGGGCGACCTGTCGCAGAAGATCACGGTCGGGGCGCGCGGCGAGGTGGCCGAGCTGGCCGACACGATGAACTCGCTCACCGACACGCTGCGGCTGTTCGCCGAGCAGGTGACCCGGGTGGCCCGCGAGGTGGGCACCGAGGGCAAGCTGGGCGGCCAGGCCGAGGTGCCGGGCGTGGCCGGCACCTGGAAGGACCTGACCGACAACGTCAACTCGATGGCGTCGAACCTGACCGCGCAGGTGCGCAACATCGCCCAGGTGTCGACGGCGGTGGCGAAGGGTGACCTGTCGCAGAAGATCACCGTGGCGGCCCAGGGCGAGATCCTGGAGCTGAAGGACACCGTGAACACGATGGTGGACCAGCTGTCGTCGTTCGCCGACGAGGTCACGCGGGTGGCCCGCGAGGTGGGCATCGAGGGCAAGCTGGGCGGCCAGGCGCAGGTACGAGGCGTCTCCGGCACGTGGCGCGACCTCACCGAGAACGTCAACCAGCTCGCCGGCAACCTGACCAGCCAGGTCCGCAACATCTCCCAGGTCTCCACGGCGGTCGCCAAGGGCGACCTGGGTCAGAAGATCACTGTGGACGCGCAGGGCGAGATCCTGGAGCTGAAGAACACCGTCAACACGATGGTGGACCAGCTCTCCTCGTTCGCCGACGAGGTGACCCGGGTGGCCCGTGAGGTGGGTACCGAGGGCAAGCTGGGTGGTCAGGCCCAGGTCAAGGGCGTCTCGGGTACGTGGCGCGACCTGACCGACAACGTGAACTCGATGGCGTCCAACCTGACCAGCCAGGTGCGGAACATCGCCTCGGTCACCACCGCCGTGGCGAAGGGTGACCTGTCGCAGAAGATCACAGTGGACGCGCGAGGCGAGATCCTGGAGCTGAAGTCCACTGTCAACACGATGGTGGATCAGCTCTCGTCGTTCGCCGACGAGGTGACCCGGGTGGCGCGCGAGGTGGGTACCGAGGGCAAGCTGGGTGGTCAGGCGCAGGTGCGCGGCGTCGCCGGCACCTGGCGCGACCTGACCGACAACGTGAACTCGATGGCGTCGAACCTGACCGCGCAGGTGCGCAACATCGCCCAGGTGTCGACGGCTGTCGCCAAGGGTGACCTGTCGCAGAAGATCACTGTGGACGCGCAGGGCGAGATCCTGGAGCTGAAGTCCACAGTCAACACGATGGTGGACCAGCTCTCGTCGTTCGCCGACGAGGTCACGCGTGTGGCCCGTGAGGTGGGTACCGAGGGCAAGCTGGGTGGTCAGGCCCAGGTCAAGGGCGTCTCGGGTACGTGGCGGGACCTGACCGACAACGTGAACTCGATGGCCTCGAACCTGACCAGCCAGGTGCGGAACATCGCCTCGGTCACCACGGCGGTGGCGAACGGCGACCTGGGTCAGAAGATCACTGTGGACGCGCAGGGCGAGATCCTGGAGCTGAAGAACACAGTCAACACGATGGTGGACCAGCTCTCCTCGTTCGCCGACGAGGTCACACGCGTGGCGCGTGAGGTGGGTACCGAGGGCAAGCTGGGCGGTCAGGCCCAGGTCAAGGGCGTGTCCGGTACGTGGCGCGACCTCACCGAGAACGTCAACCAGCTCGCCTCCACCCTGACCACGCAGTTGCGCGCCATCGCGCAGGTCTCCACGTCGGTGACCCGCGGCGACCTGACCCAGCGGATCAACGTGAAGGCGCAGGGCGAGGTCGCCGAGCTGAAGGACAACATCAACCAGATGATCGTCACCCTCCGGGAGACGACGAAGAAGAACGCCGAGCAGGGCTGGCTGGACTCGAACCTGGCCCGGATCGGCGGTCTGCTCCAGGGCCAGCGCGACCTGGGCGAGGTCTGCCGCATGATCATGCAGGAGGTGACCCCGCTGGTGGACGCGCAACTCGGCGCGTTCTTCCTGACGGACAGCTCCGAGGGCAGCATGCGGCTGCGGCTCACCGCCTCCTACGGGTACGTGGCACGCGGCCACGACGTCACGTTCGGCCCGGGTGAGGGGCTGGTCGGGCAGGCCGCCCTGTCGCGTCGGACGATCCGGGTCAAGGCGCAGCCGGACGGGCGCCTCGTCGTACGGTCCGGGCTGGCCGACACGCCCCCGGCCGACCTGGTGGTGCTGCCGGTCCAGTTCGAGGGCGAGCTGCTCGGCGTCATCGAGTTCGCCGGCGTGGCCACGTTCTCCGAGCTGCACCTGGCGTTCCTGGAGCGGCTGGTGCTCACCATCGGCGTCGCGGTCAACACCATCCAGGCCAACCGGCGTACGGAGGAGCTGCTGGCGCAGTCGCAGCGGCTGGCGCACGAGATGCAGGACCAGTCGGCCGAGTTGCAGCGCACCAACGCCGAGCTGGAGGACAAGGCGAAGCTCCTGTCCGAGCAGAAGGCCAACATCGAGACGCAGAACCGGGAGATCGAGCTGGCCCGCCTCGGCCTGGAGGAGAAGGCGCAGCAGCTCACCCGCGCGTCGGCGTACAAGTCGGAGTTCCTGGCGAACATGAGCCACGAGCTGCGTACGCCGCTGAACTCGCTGCTCCTGCTGGCCCGGCTGCTGGCCGAGAACCCGGAGCGCAACCTCAGCGCGAAGCAGATCGAGTTCGCCCGGACCATCCACGGAGCCGGGTCGGACCTGCTGTCGCTGATCGACGACATCCTCGACCTGTCCAAGATCGAGGCGGGCCGGATGGACGTGGAGCCCACCGAGATCCAGTTCGCCGAGATCCGCGGCTACGTCGAGCAGGCGTTCGCGCCGCAGGCCGAGGAGAAGGGCCTGGACTTCCAGGTGCGGGTGAGCCGCGACCTGCCGCCCGCGCTGGTCACCGACGCCCAGCGGTTGCAGCAGATCCTGCGCAACCTGCTGTCGAACGCGGTGAAGTTCACCGACAACGGCGCGGTGACGCTGCGCATCGGCCCGGCGGCCGAGAACGCCGTCTTCGACGTGCCGGCGCTGACCAACGCGCAGCGGGTGATCGCGTTCACCGTGATAGACACCGGGATCGGGATCTCCGACGACAAGCTCTCGCTGATCTTCGAGGCGTTCCAGCAGGCGGACGGCACCACCAGCCGCCGCTACGGCGGCACCGGGCTCGGCCTGTCCATCAGCCGTGACCTGGCCCGCCTGCTCGGCGGCACGATCACCGTCTCGTCCGCGCCCGGTCAGGGTTCGACGTTCACCCTCTTCGTACCCGATGTGCTGGCGCCGGACGCGGTGGTGGCGCCGGCGCCGCCGTCGCCGAGCCGCGCGGGCCTGCCGTCGTCGCTGCTCATGCCGATGGAGCTGCCGCAGCCGCAGGAGACGCCCGCCACCCGGCGCCTGGACGGCGTGACCGTGCTGATCATCGACGACGACGTACGGAACGTGTTCGCGCTGACGTCCGCGTTGGAACTGCACGGGATGACCGTGTTGTACTCGGACAACGGGGCGGACGGTGTCCGCCAGCTCGCCGAGCACCCGGAGGTGGACATCGTCCTGATGGACGCCATGATGCCGGACCAGGACGGGTACGAGACGACAGCGCAGATCCGCCGCAACCACCGGTTCGCGGACCTGCCGATCGTCTTCCTGACCGCGAAGGCGATGCCCGGCGACCGGGAGTCGGCGCTCGGCGCCGGCGGCAGCGACTACATCACCAAGCCGGTGGACCTGGACGAGCTGATCGAACTGATGGCGTCCTGGATCGGCCGGAGCCGAGGCGAGGAGAACGCGTGACGCAGACGGCCAAGGCCCTGCTGGTGGACGACCGGCGGGAGAACCTGATGGCGCTGGAGGCGATCCTCCAGGGCCTCCCGGTGCAGTCGGTCGCGGTGGAGAGCGGCGAGGCGGCGCTCAAGCAGCTCCTGGTGGACGACTTCGCGGTGATCCTGCTGGACGCCCAGATGCCGGACATGGACGGGTTCGAGACCGCCACCCACATCAAGCGGCGCGAGCGCACCCGGCACGTACCGATCATCTTCCTGACCGCCGCGGACAAGGACGCGCAGCTCGCGCTGCGCGGCTACGCGGCCGGCGCGGTCGACTACCTGACCAAGCCGTTCGACCCGTGGGTGCTGCGCGCCAAGGTGACGGTCTTCGTCGACCTGTGGGTGAAGACGCGGCAGCTCGCCGCCCAGTCGGATCTGGTGCGGGAACGGGATCTCCAGTGGCGGCACCTGACCGACGCGGTGGACGAGGCGACGGCGCTGCTGCGTGCCGACGACGACCCGTCGACCCGGGAACGCGCGGTGGAGCTGCTGGAGCAGGCGCGCTGGGGCAACACCCGCTGACGGTTCAGCCGCCGGCCGGGCCGCCGTGCCCGGTCGCGGCCCGCCGGGCCCGCCAGCGGTCGCCGAGCGATTCCAGTTCCTCCTGTACGAAGAGGAAGAAGTCGCGCATCTCGGCGACCCGCTCACCGGCCGGTGTGTTTCGCCCGTGCAGCGCGTCGACCCCGCCGGCGGCGATGTCGATGAAGTTCTTGTAGATCGTGGTCTTGGTGATGGTCGCCTCGTACCACGGGTTGTCGGGCATCCGGTAGCGGTCGCTCCGGGAGCCCTTGACCGGCTCGCGGACCAGCATGGCGAACTGGGTCAGGTAGCGCACCGCGCCGCTCACCGCCGCCGCGCTGACGCCGAGCCGGCCGGCGATCTCGCCCGCGGTGAGCGGGTCGTCGGCGCTCATCACTGTGAACAGGACCCGGGCGGCCATCCGGGGGAAGCCCACGTCGGCGAAGGCCATCGCCATCCGCTCGACGAAGAGGTGGACCTCTTCCTCGTCGTGCTGGGGCGGCACGTTCATGGTCGGCTCCTCGACACTCACCCCGTGACCCTACAGTCTTCACAAGTTTGTGAAACAAGCGTAGCTTCTGAAGTATGGAAACGGCAATCGATGTGTCCGGCCTGGTGAAGACCTTCGGCCGCACCCGGGCCCTCGACGGGCTCGACCTGACCGTTCGCGCCGGAGAGGTGCACGGCTTCCTGGGCCCGAACGGCTCCGGCAAGTCGACCACCATCCGGGTGCTGCTCGGCCTGCTGCGGGCGGACGCGGGGGCCGTCCGACTGCTGGGCGGCGACCCGTGGCGGGACGCGGTGGCGCTGCACCGCCGCCTCGCGTACGTGCCCGGCGACGTCACGCTCTGGCCCCACCTCAGCGGCGGCGAGGTGATCGACCTGCTCGGCCGGCTGCGCGGCGGGCTCGACCCGAGACGCCGCGCCGAACTGCTGGAGTCGTTCGAGCTGGACCCGCGCAAGAAGGGCCGCACCTACTCCAAGGGCAACCGGCAGAAGGTCGGCCTGGTCGCCGCGCTCGCCTCCGACGTCGAACTGCTCATCCTCGACGAGCCGACCTCCGGGCTCGACCCGCTGATGGAGGAGGTCTTCCAGCACTGGGTCCGCCGGGCCCGGCAGGACGGGCGCACCGTGCTGCTGTCCAGCCACATCCTCGCCGAGGTGGAGGCGCTCTGCGACCGGGTGACGATCATCCGGGCCGGCCGGACCGTCGAGTCCGGCACGCTCGGCGACCTGCGCCACCTCCACCGCACCGCGATCGACGCCGAGGTCACCGCGCCGCTGGACGGCCTGGCCGACCTGCCGGGTGTGCACGACCTGCGGGTGGACGGGCAGCGGGTCCGCTTCGACGTGGACACCGCGTCGCTCGACGCCGCGCTGCGCCGGCTCACCGAGCTGGGCGTACGCAGCCTGGTCAGCACGCCGCCCACGCTTGAGGAACTGTTCCTGCGGCACTACGAGGCCGCGTCCCCCGCGTCGGCGCCCTCCTCCGGCGTGGCGCGTTCCGAGACGGCGGACCGGTCATGAGCACGCTCACCGGCACCCGTCACCTGGTCCGGCTGATCATGCGCCGGGACCGCCTCCTGCTGCCGCTGTGGGTGCTCGTGCTCGCGGTACTGCCGATCACGTACGCGGCCAGCTTCTTCGAACTGTTCCCGACCGCCGCGGAGCGGGCCGCGTACCTGGAGGGCACCGCCCGCAACCCGTCGATCGTCGCGCTGCTCGGCCCGGCGTACGGCGACAGCGTCGGCGCGCTCACCGCCCAGCGCAGCGGCTTCCTGCTGCTCATCGTCGCGCTGGCGAGCCTGCTCACGGTCATCCGGCACACCCGCACCGAGGAGGAAGCCGGGCGGCGGGAACTGCTCGGCGGCAGCGTGCTCGGACGGCACGCCGGACTGACCGCCGCGCTGCTCGTCACGTACGGCGCCGACCTGGTGCTCGGGCTGCTCACCGCCGCCGGGCTCGTCTCGACCGGGCTGCCGGTCGGCGGCTCGGTCGCGTACGGGCTGGTCACCGTGCTGACCGGCGCTGTCTTCGCGACGCTCGGCGGGCTGGCCGCCCAGCTCACCGAGACCGCGGGCGGGGCGCGGGGCGTCGGCCTCGCCGGTCTCGGCGCCGCGTTCGGGCTGCGCCTGGCCGGGGACACCGCCGGCAACGACTGGCCGAGCTGGCTGTCCCCGCTGGGCTGGGGCGCCCGCGTCCGGCCGTACGAGGGGGAGCGGTGGTGGGTGCTGCTGCTGCCGCTGGCCGCGACGGTGCTGCTCGCCGCGCTCGCGTACCCGATCTCGGTCCGCCGCGACCTGGGCGCGGGCGTGCTGCCGCCCCGGCTCGGCCCGGCCGGCGCGGGCGGCGCGTTGTCCGGGCCGTTCGGGCTGGCCTGGCGGCTGCACCGGGGGCAGATCCTCTGGTGGTCGGTCGGGTTCGGCCTGCTCGGGCTGATCCTCGGTGGCGCCGCGGAGGCGGCCGGCCGGTCCGTCGAGGGGAGTCCGCGGATGGAGGAGATCGTGGCCCGGCTCGGCGGGGCGTCCGGGATGGCCGACGCGTACCTGGGGGTCACGCTGAGCCTGGCCGGGCTCGCCGCCGCCGGGTACGGCATCCAGGCCGCGCTGCGGATGCGCGCCGAGGAGGCCGCCGGGCACGCGGAACCGGTGCTCGCCACCGGGACGAGGCGCTCGACCTGGCTGCTGTCGCACGTGGCGTTCGCGCTGCTCGGCCCGGTGGTGGTGCTCGCGGTGACCGGGCTCGCGACCGGCCTGACGTACGGGCTGAGCACCGGTGACGTGCCCCGCCAGCTGGGCCGGATGCTCGCCGCAGGCCTGGCCCAGGTGCCGGCGGCGTGGGTGCTGGCCGGGCTCGCCGTGCTGCTCTACGGCCTGCTGCCCCGGCTCGCGTCCGCCGCGTGGGTGGTGCTGGCGGTCTGCGTGCTGCTCGGGCAGCTCGGCGCGGTGCTGGAGCTGGACCAGTGGCTGCTGGACGTGTCCCCGTTCACGCACACTCCGCAGGTGCTGCGCGCCACGTGGACCGCAACCCCCCTCTACGTGCTGACGGCGTTGGCGATGACCCTGGCCACAGTCGGCCTGCTGACGTTCCGCCGCCGCGACATCCCCGTCCTCTAGCGCCGTTGATCTTGCACTTGTGGCCCCGACAAAAGGTGTGAATCACCCGAGTGAAGGGCCGCAAGTGCAAGATCGCGGGGAGAACCCCGAGGGTCAGGGGGTGGCTTCGTTGCGGATCATCAGGGCGCTGCGGAGGCCGGTGATGTCCAGGACGCGGATCAGGAAGTCGCCGACGTTTGTGAGCATCAGCACGCACTGGGCGTGACTGGCCTTGCGGCTGAGCACCACGAGCGTGCCGAGCCCCTGCGAGTCGCAGAACGTGACCCCGGCCAGGTCGAGCACGATGCGCGGGGGCGGATCCGCCAGCACCTCGTTCACCACTGTCGAGAGCTGGGCGGCCGTGAGCATGTCGATCTCACCGGCCAGGCGAAGCACTGCTTCGTCACCCGTCCGGTGTACGGTGATGGACAGTTCGGCACGATCCACCCGGTCAGCCTATCGCGATCTCGACCAACGGGCCTGTCGAGCGGATCGCCGTCGGCCCGTCGCGCCGCTCAGGCGGGTGAGCCTGGTAACCCCCGTCGCGGGGTGCCTGCCAGGCAGCACTCCGGCGCTGACACAATGGCCCCATCGTGACCGAGACCTTTTCCGCCGGATCCGACCGCTACCCGGCCGACGCCCCGGCCTCCGAGGCCCTGTTCGACCGCGCCAAGGCCGTCGTGCCCGGCGGGGTCAACTCTCCCGTGCGCGCGTTCCGTGCCGTCGGCGGCACCCCGCGCTTCATGGTCCGGGGGGAGGGTCCGTGGCTCTTCGACGCCGACGGTCGTCGCTACGTCGACCTGGTCTGCTCCTGGGGCCCGCTGATCCTCGGCCACGCGCACCCGGCGGTGGTGGAGGCGCTGCGCGAGGCGGCGCCGCTCGGCACCAGCTTCGGCACGCCGACGCCGGGTGAGGTCGACCTCGCCGAGGAGATCATCGCGCGGACGCCGGTGGAGCAGGTGCGCCTGGTCAACTCCGGCACCGAGGCGACCATGTCGGCGATCCGGCTGGCCCGCGGCTTCACCGGTCGCGCCAAGATCATCAAGTTCTCCGGCTGCTACCACGGCCACTCGGACGCGCTGCTCGCCGCGGCCGGCTCCGGCGTGGCCACGTTCGGCCTGCCCGACTCGCCCGGCGTGACCGGCGCGGCAGCGGGCGACACCATCGTGCTGCCGTACAACGACCTGCGCGCGGTCGAGGAGGCGTTCGCCGCCGAGGGGCAGCACATCGCCGCGATCATCACCGAGGCCGCGGCCGGCAACATGGGCGTGATCGCGCCCCGCGACGGCTTCAACTCCGAGCTGGCCCGGATCGCCCACGCGAACGGTGCGCTGCTCATCGTCGACGAGGTGATGACCGGGTTCCGGGTGTCCCGCGCCGGATGGCACGGCCTCGACCCGTCGGACGCGGACCTGTGGACGTACGGGAAGGTCATGGGTGGCGGCCTGCCCGCCGCGGCGTTCGGCGGGCGCGCGGAGATCATGGCGAAGCTCGCCCCGGCCGGCCCGGTCTACCAGGCCGGCACGCTCTCCGGTAACCCGCTGGCCTGCGCGGCCGGTCTGGCCACGCTGCGGCTGGCCGACGACGCGCTCTACCGGCGGCTCGACGAGACCGCCGCCGCGCTCGGCAAGCTCACCACCGAGGCGCTGTCCGCGGCCGGCGTGCCGCACCGCCTCTCCACCGCGGGCAACATGTTCTCGGTCTTCTTCACCGACGCGGACGTGCACGACTACGACAGCGCCCGCACCCAGGTGGTGCCGGCGTTCAAGGCGTTCTTCCACGCGATGCTCGCCGGCGGCGTCTACCTGCCGCCGAGCGCGTTCGAGTCGTGGTTCGTCTCGACCGCGATCGACGACGCCGCGTGGGAGCAGATCGCCGCCGCCCTGCCGGTGGCGGCGCGGGCGGCAGCGGCGGCGGGAAGCGGGGGGTAAAGATGGCGGAGACCGTGGTGCACGTGCTGCGGCACGGTGAGGTGTACAACCCGGACGGCATCCTCTACGGTCGCCTGCCCGGGTTCCGCCTCTCCGAGCTGGGCGTGCAGATGGCCAAGGCGGCGGCGCAGGCGCTCGCCGACCGGACCGTGGTGCACGTGGTGGCCAGCCCGCTGGAGCGCGCCCAGCAGACCGCCGAGCCGATCGCGGCGCAGTTCGGCCTCTCCGTCGGCGTCGACGAGCGCCTGATCGAGAGCGCGAACTGGTTCGAGGGCAAGAAGGTCTCGCCCGGTGACGGTTCGTTCCGCGACCCGCGCAACTGGTGGGTGCTGCGCGACCCGGTGACCCCGTCGTGGGGCGAGGCGTACCGGGCCATCGCGGAGCGCATGTTCGCCGCGCTGCACGCCGCCCGGGTCGCCGCCGAGGGGCGGGAGGCGGTGCTCGTGTCGCACCAGCTCCCGATCTGGACGCTGCGCCGGCACGTCGAGCGCAAGCGCCTCTGGCACGACCCGCGCCGCCGCCAGTGCGGCCTGGCCAGCCTCACCTCGTTCCACTTCGACGGCGCCAAGATCGTCGGTATCGGGTACTCCGAGCCGGCCGCCCACCTCGTCTCGATCTCGCCGACCGCCCGGACGGCCAAGGGGGCCTGATGCTCACCCGGAGGCTCGCCGCCGCCCTGCTCGCCGCCGTCACCGCCGGTACGGCGCTGGTCGGCTGCTCCTCCGGCAGCCAGGAGAGCCGGTGCGCGGCCGACGGCTCGACCGTCACCTGCGCCCCCGACCAGCGCTCCAAGACGCCGAAGGTGAGCGGTGAACTGCTCACCGGCGGCAGCTACGACATCTCCCGCGACCGCGGCCAGGTCGTCGTGGTCAACTTCTGGGGCTCCTGGTGCGCGCCCTGCCGCGCCGAGGCGGACGACCTGGAGGCCACGTACCAGGCCACAAAGGGCTCCGGCGTGACGTTCCTCGGCATCAACGTGCAGGACAGCAAGGACAAGGCGATCGCCTTCGAGGAGGGCCGGGTCACGTACCCGAGCATCTTCGACCCGGCCAGCCGGCAGGCGTTGAACTTCGACATCCCGCCGAACACCACCCCGGCCACCGTCGTGCTCGACCGCGAGGGCCGGATCGCCGTGGTGATCCGCCGGGCCGTCACCCGTGACGAGCTGCGGCCGATCGTCGAGGACATCGCGGCCGAGTCGCCGGCGCCGAACGGCGCCCGCTGATGGGCGAGACGTTCCGGCAGCTCGCCGAGTCCGGCCCGCTGCTGCTCGCGGTCGGCGCGGCGGCGCTGGCCGGACTGGTCAGTTTCCTGTCGCCGTGCGTGCTCCCGCTGATGCCCGGCTACCTGTCGTACGTGACGGGCCTGGCCGGCTCCGACCTGGAGGGCCGCCGCCCGGGCGCGCCGCAGCCACCGGACCCACCGTCGACCGGGGGCGGCGTCGCCGTGGCGGAACGGACGCAGGCCCGGACCACCGCCGCCGTCAAGGGCCGGGTGCTCGCCGGCACGCTGCTGTTCATCGCGGGCTTCACCGTCGTGTTCGTCGCCACCGCGATCCTCTTCTCCGGCGTCGGCAAGCTCTTCTTCCGGTACGAGCGCACGCTGGAGATCGTCATCGGCGCGCTCGTGGTGGTGCTCGGTCTCGGCTACCTCGGGGTGATCCCCGGCATGCAGCGGGAGTTCCGCATCCGCTGGCTGCCCTCCGCCGGGCTGCTCGGCGCACCGGTGCTCGGCGCGGTCTTCGCGCTCAGCTGGCTGCCCTGCACCGGCCCGACGCTCGGCGCGGTGCTCGGCATGGCGGCCACCGAGGGCGGGACCGACCGGGCCGTGGTGCTCGCCGTGGCGTACTGCCTCGGATTGGGGATACCGTTCGTCGTCTTCGGGCTGGGCTTCCAGCGCCTGCTCGGGGTGTTCCGCGCCGTCCGGCGCAACAGCCGGTGGGTCACCCGGATCGGCGGCGCGCTGCTGATCGCGATCGGCTTGGCGCTGATCACCGGCGGCTGGGTGAACGTGGTGATCTGGTTGCAGACGAACGTGGGCGTGGGCGAGGTGAGCATCTGATGACGACCGTCGACGACCGGCCGTCGACCCCACCCGCGCAGGCGCCCCGGCGGCGGGTCAACCCGGTGCTGGCCCTGCTGCGCAACTCGTGGCGGCAGCTCACCAGCATGCGTACGGCGCTGATCCTGCTGTTCCTGCTCGCCATCGCGGCCATCCCCGGCTCGGTGCTGCCCCAGCGCGGCGTCAACCCGGAACGCGTCAACCAGTGGTTCGTCGACCACCCCGACCTCGCGCCCCGGCTGAACCAGATCGGCGCGTTCGAGGTCTTCGGCTCGGTCTGGTTCTCCGCGATCTACCTGCTGCTGTTCACCTCGCTGATCGGCTGCATCCTGCCCCGCGCCCGCGACCACGTCCGTGCGCTGCGGATGAGGCCACCGGCCGCGCCGAGACGGTTCGACCGGCTGCCGCAGCACGCGGTGCTGGAGGCCCCGGCCGCCGCCGATCCCGAGGCGATCGCGGCGGTGCTGCGCGGCCGCCGGTGGCGGGTCACCGTGCGCGGCAACGAGGTCTCCGCCGAGAAGGGCTACCTCAAGGAGACCGGCAACCTGCTCTTCCACGTGTCGCTGGTCGCCGTCCTGCTCGGGGTGGCGCTCGGTTCCTGGTACGGGTGGCACGGCAACCGCATCCTGGTGGCCGGCGAGGACAACGCGTTCTGCAACACCCGCCAGCAGTACGCCGAGGCGTCGCTCGGCCCGCGCGTGGACAGCTCCGACCTGCCGCCGTTCTGCCTGACGCTGGAGAAGTTCGAGGCCGACTACCTGCCGTCCGGGCTGGCGTCCCGCTACTGGGCCACGGTGACCGTGGACGAGCCGGGCGGCACGGAACGGACCGCCGGGTTCTCGGTCAACTCGCCGCTGCGGCTCGGCTCGGCGAACGTCTACCTGCTCGGCAACGGCTACGCGCCGCTGCTGAAGTACACCGACAAGTACGGTCGCAGCCAGACCAGCGAGGCGCCGTTCCTGCGTACCGGGGACTCCAACGCGACCGAGGAGGGCGTGGCGATCTTCCCGGACGCCAACGTCGACCCGAAGACCGGCGCGCGTGCCCCGGATCAGCAGATCGCCTTCGACGGGCTCTACCTGCCCACCGCGCCGGAGAGCGCGCCGTACGTCTCGTCGCAGTACCCGGCCGAGCGGAACCCGGCGGTGAACCTGACCGCGTACCGGGGCAACCTCGGGCTGGACGCGGGCATCCCCGGCTCGGTGTACGCGCTGGACCGGCGGCAGATCGACGACGGCAAGCTCAAGGAGATCGGCACCAAGCTGCTGCGGCCGGGGGAGAAGTGGACCCTCGACGACGGCAGCACGCTGGAGTTCGTCGGCACCAAGCCGTACATCACGCTCGCGGTCCGGCACGCGCCCGGGCAGACGTTGCTGCTGGTGGCGAGCGGCACGCTGCTGCTGGGCCTGATGGGCTCGCTGTTCGCCCGGCGGCGCCGGGTCTGGTTCCGGGTTTCGCCCCCCGAAGGTGGATCTCCGACGAGCGGTAGTAGCTTGGTGGAGGCCGGTGGGCTGCCGCGCACCGAGCACCCTGGGTTCGCCGACGAGTTCGCGCAGCTCGTCGCCGCGGTGAGCGGTGACGCGCCGGACGCGCGGCGGGCGCGAGAAGGAGACGACTGATGTCCGCACTCTCCGACCAGCTGGTCGCGTTCGCGATCCTGGCGTACCTGATCGCGATGATCAGCCACGCCGTGGAGTTCGCGCTGGGCAACGCGCGGAAGGTGCCCGCGGCCGCACCGGCGCGGGAGCTGGTCGGCGCGGGCGTCGGCGGAGCCGGCGGCACGATCGACGAGCCGGCCGTCGCGGCGA